>DASTVH010000092.1:0-9263 GCA_035759195.1 Candidatus Limnocylindrales bacterium | reverse complement strand
AGCGCCCTCGACCCGCGACGCATGGTGTTCCACGCCGGCCCGCGCGAGATCGGCCCGCCGGACGCGGGTCAGCGGCGCGGGGACGACGCGGGAGCGGGCCGCGGCCTTCCGGCCGATCGGTGTGTTGATCGTGAGGACGTACGACTCGGCGAAGCCGAGCAGCGGCAGGAAGACCCGCGCCCTCCATCGAGTGTCGAACACGCGGAACGGGAGCTCGCCATGGGGCGTTCCCGAGAGGATCGTCCGATGGTTCCGGGCGACCTCGAGTGCGATGTCCGCGCCGGAATGTCCCAATCCCACGACGAGGACCGGACCGTCGCCCAGCTGCGACGCGTTGCGGTACTCGCTGGAGTGGAGCTGCCGGATGGCCGGATCGAGCCGGCCGGCGACGCCCGGGACATTCGGGACCGTGGTCGCGCCGGTCGCGACGATCACCTGGCGCGCGCGGATGCGCGCATCGCCTGCGATCGCGACGAAGTCGTCGCTGCCGTCGCCGGCGGGCATCAGCCGATCGACCCGGGTGCCGGTTCGGACGGGCAGCCCGAACCAGGCGACGTACGACTCGAGGTGATCCGCCATCTGGCGCCCGGTCGGATAGTCCCATCCGGGAGCCGGAAACGCCTTGCCGGGAAGGCCGTCCCAGCGCGCCGGGCTGAAGAGGCGGAGCGAATCGTACCGACGCCGCCACTGGTCGCCGACCCGCTCGTTCGCGTCGAGGATGAGAAACGGGAAGCCTCGCCTCGACAGGAACTGGCCCGCCGCCAGCCCCGCCTGGCCGGCCCCGATGACGAGGGTCTCGACCCGCTCGGTCGCGTCGATCCTGGCACGCATGACGCCGCCTCCCCGATGGGACTTCGGAGGCGACCAGGAAACCCCGGTCGCCGCCACGACCCTAGGTCTGCCGGCGCGCCGCGACATCGGGGGAATCACCCAATCTTCGCGACCCGATCGGTGGGTACCGTCCGGTCAGACGAGACCCCGCTCGTACGCGGCGGCGGTCGCGGCGGACCGTGACGACACGCGGAGCTTCGAGAAGATGTTGCTCACGTGGCGGTCCACGGTCCGCTCGCTGATCACGAGCTCCGTCGCGATCTCCCGGTTCGTCCTCCCCGCCGCGACGAGCCGGAGGACCTCGATCTCCCGACCGGAAAGGCCGCCCGGCGCCGCGACCCCGCGCCTCGAACGCCCCCGACCGCCGTCGGCCAGGCGGACGAGGTCCGGCCCGGCCCCGAGCTCCTCGAGCGCGCGCCTCGCGGCATCGAGCTCCATCGACGCCGTTTCGTCGTCGCCGAGCGCCCGACAGGCGCGGGCTACCAGCGCGCGGACGCGAGCGGCCTCGTACGGCACGTCCAGGGCGCGCCATGTCTCCCACGCCGTACGGAGCCGGGGCAGCGCGCCGCGGGCGTCCTCCGTCGCGAGGCGCACGGCGCCCTCCGCGGCCAGGGCGTGGGCCCGAAGGAGCGGCGCATCGGATGCGGCGGCAAGGGCGGCCAACTCGGCGGCGGCGCTGCGCGCTCCGTCCACGTCCCCTGCGGCGAGCATGATCTCGACCGCCGGGCCGAGGAGGCGCGGCCGGGCGATGATTTCGCCGGTTTCGTCGAGCGCCCGCCTGATCATCGTGAGCGCAACGTCGGCGCGGCCCTGGGCGACGCGCATGAGCGCGAGGCCGGGTTCCGGCCGGCGGCCGTGCTCGGCGGCCCGGCGGTAAGCCGCGTCCGCCCTGCGGTACGAGCCGCGCAGCCGCTCGAGCTCCGCCTCCTGGTACAGCGCCTCGCCGATCTCCGGGCTCACCGGCGGGCCGGCCAGCACCTCGCGCGCTCGCCGGGTCTCCGCGTCGGCGTCGCGCCATGCCCCGTGGAGGACCATGAGCTCGGCTCGGTAGACGAGGCAGCGCCCGCGGAAGGCGACGCTCTCCGGGTGTGCGTCGCACCAGCGCGTCAGGGCCGCGGTCCACTCCTGGGCCCGGCGCAGGTCGAACACCTGGTGGAACGCCTCGATGGCCGCGCAGTAGATGATCCCGGCGATCAGCGGCGACACCTCGCCGCCGGTCACGGCGACCATCGCATCGTCGAGCAGGGCAATTCCGCGATCCCGGTCGCCGAGGCCGATCAGCGCCTCGCCGCGGCCGAGACGGGAGACCGCCGCGAGGTCGACATCGGCGAACCGGTCCGCGATCCGCCCCATCGCCTCGAAGGTCGCCAGCGCCTCCGTCGTGGCCCCGCGCTGGAGGGCCCCGACACCGGCCGGGATCAGCAGATAGCCCGCCTCGACGCGAGGCGTCCCGTCCTCCTCGAGGAGCCGCTCCGCCCGGGCGAGCCAGCCGCCGCCGCGGGCCATCTCTCCCTCGTTGACGAGGCTGAAGCCGAGCCAGAAGCTGGCCCGGGCGGCGCCGGCGAGGTCGCCGGCGCGAGTCGCCTTCTGGTACGCCTGCTCGAGGACGGCGACCGAGTCGGCCGGCCGGCCGAGCATGTAGGCGGCCCTGCTCAGCCGTTCGAGGTCGGCAAAGTCGAGCGATCCGGCGGCCGCCGCCGGCGTGAGGGCGTCGTAGACGACCGACCACGCCTGGCGCTCGTACGCCTCCCGGGCAACTGCGATCGGATCGGTTGTCGTCATCGGTGAACCCCGGTGCCGCCTGACGATAGCGCGCCTCGCGACGGCCTCAGAGCCAGCCACGTCTCCGGAAGACCACCGCAAGCACGCTGAGCAGGACGGCCATCCCGGCGAGGATCGCGAAGAACGTGACCGATTCGCCCTCGCCCGGGAAGTGGACGTTCATGCCGAAGATGCTCGCGATGAGCGTGAGGGGCAGGAGGATGACGCTCGCCGCGGTCAGGATCCGGAACGAGTCGTTGAGGCGGTGGCTGAGCACCGACTCGTTCGTCGACTCGAGCGCCTCGACGACCTCCTTGTAGTTCTCGAGCGTGTCCCAGATCCGCTCGGCAGCGTCGGAGATGTCGTCGAAGTAGATCTCGAGCTCCTCGGCGAGATATCGCTGCTTGGTCCGCTCGAGGTCGCGGAGCACGGCCCGCTGGGGCCGCACGATCTTGCGGAAGTTGATGATCTCCTGCTTGGCGTTCGAGATGTCGCGGACGATCTCGCTCGAGCGCCCCTCGAAGATGTCGTCCTCGAGCCGGTCGAGCTTGTTGCCCATCTTGCGGAGCATCGGGAACGCGGCGTCGACGTTCGTGTCGACGATCTTGTAGAGCAGGTAACCCGAGCCCTTCGAGAACGTCTGCTCGCGGAGGTCCTCGCGCGTCGACATCCGTTCGAACATCGCGTTGAGCGGCGGCAGCTGGGTGTCCGGCAGCGTCACGAGGTAGTCGGGGCCGATGAACAGGTCGAGCTCGGCCGACAGGAGGCGCCCCGACGCCTTCTCGAAGATCGGGAAGTGGAGCACGATGAAGATGTAGTCGTCGTACGGATCGAGCTTCGGGCGCTGGTTGCGGGAGTAGACGTCCTCGAAGTCGAGCGGGTGGAACCCGAATCGCTGCTCGAGCCACTCGCGATGAGCGAGGCGCGGTTCCTCGATGTGGATCCAGCGCAGGCCGCTGGCCTGGATGATCTCGGGCTCGGACGCCTCTACGTTGCCGGGCAGCACCGCACCGCCGCCCGAAACGGGACGGCGGAGCCGCGGGCGCGGGAGCGGCAGGTTCGGCATCGACTGGGAGGCTTCATGTTGGGGTTCGTATCGTAGTCGATGGCTGTCCCGGATGAACGCGACGAACGCAGTCCTGTGTGCCCTAGGCGGGTTCGCGGACGGCGGCTCTACGGAGGGCCGCGATCGCTTCGACCCGGTTCTGGACGCCGAGCTTCTCGTAGGCACGCTCCAGGTGCTTGCGGACCGTTCCCGCGGAGATCGCCAGGGCGGCGGCGATTTCGTCGTTCGTGCCGCCCGACGCCGCGAAGCTGAGGACCTCGGCCTCGCGCCGGGTGAGGGTCACGTCGGCGAGCGGGGCCTCCCGGCGGACCGGACGGCTCGCGTGAGCCTGAGCGAGGTGCGGTCGGAGGATCTGGAGCAGGGCGACGTCGCGATCGCTGAATGGTCCGTCGCTACGGTCGAAGGTGATGCAGACCGCCGATTCGGGGCCGCGCCTGAGCCAGATCTTCAGCTGGTCCCGGATCCGGTAGTGGCCCCAGTAGAACTCGAACAGCGGCAGGTTTCGCAGCTTTCGATGGCTCAGGACCGAGGACAGACGGACCACGCCGTCCGACGGCTGCCACTTGAACGCACCGAGCGGGTTCTGGTGGCCGAAGACGGCGAACGCCTCGTCGATCGACGGTGGAGCATCCGGCTGATCGGCGCTGGTCACGTACTCGAGGCCGGCCCGGTCGCGCTGCCGGAGCTCGAAGAACTCGACATTTTCGGCGGGGATGAGCCGGCCGAGCTCGCGCAGCATGTCACGTCCGAACGGGTCGCCCTCGGCCACGCGGACGTGGTCCTCGAGGAGCCGGATCGCGCGGCCGAGGTCTCGGGCCTGGATCGCCATAGCTCGAAACGTACGCGCTTCGTCGTATTGAGCGCAACGGCCACCGACGATAGCGTCGGGACATGCGAGTCAGGCTGGCCTGCGCGACGCTCGCCGCCATGGCGCTGGTCGCCACGACGCTGGTCGCATGCGGTCCGACGGCAACTGCCCCCAGCGCCAGGCCGTCGGCAGCGCCGATCGCGAGTCCCTCGGCCGTCCCGACGCGGACGCCGGCCCCGTCGCCGACCCCATCGCCGACGGCGACGCCCGTTCCGACGCCGAGTCCCCTCGTCGAGAACCCGGCGCCGTCCGAGCTCGAGGGCGTCTGGCGGACGACCGACGGCGAACGGATCACGCTCTCACTCCTCGCCGATCGGTACGCGATATCTCGCGGTCCCGGCCAGGCCCGGGGCAAGCTCGCGGTCCGCGGGAGCGAGATCGAGCTCTTCGGGAGCGACCTGTGTGTGGGGTCGGGCATCTACGCCTGGGCGATCGCGGACGGGGTCCTCACCTTGACGCCGACCGGGGAACCGGACCCGTGCGGGAACCGGCTCGACGCCGTCGCCGGCCGGCCCTACACGAGGGACTAGCGACCCCGGCCGTCCGGGCGGCCCCGCGGCCTCCTTCTCCAGCCGCAACGTCGCGGCAGACAGTCATCGCCCGTCCGAGGGGGCCCGACGAGGCTCGCTGCGGCACGGCGGCCGATGAAGGCGATAATCCGGCCGATGACCGAGCTTGCGAAGGCTCCCGAAACGGTCGGTCTGCTCCACCGACTGCGGCGGTTCCGGCTGAGCGCGCTCGAGACGCCGCCGTGGGTCGGCGCCGCCGTCGCGATCGCGTTCTGGGCCCTGATCGTCGCCTTCGCCGAGCCGTGGGGCCGCCTCTGGGGGACCGGCCAGGATGCCCGCTGTTACTGGCAGGCGACGCTCGCGGACCCGTATCTCCACTCGGAGTGGAACGACCCGATTGCGTACGTCTACTCGCCGGCGTTCCTTCAGCTCGTCACACCTCTGACGGCCCTGCCGTGGCAGGCGTTCATGGCCGCCTGGACGGCGATCCTCATCGCGGCCGTCCGCTTCCTCACGGGTCCCCGGCTGCTGGCCGCCGGGCTGCTCTTCCCGTTCACCGCGATGGAGGTCGCCGGCGGCAACGTGTCGCTGCTGCTGGCCGCCGCGATCGTCCTGGGCTTCCGCTGGCCGGCGGCCTGGGCGCTCGTCCTGCTGACGAAGATCACGCCCGGCGTCGGCCTCCTGTGGTTCGCGGTCCGGCGCGAGTGGCGGCCGCTGCTGATCGTCGCCGGGGCGACCGCGGCGATCGTCATGGTCTCCGCGGTCGTCATGCCGGCCGCCTGGCGGGAATGGATCGACGTGATCGTCGGGAACGCCGGCAAGGGCGGCACGTGGGCTTCGGTGCCGATCCCGCTCTGGATCCGGCTCCCGATCGCGATCGGCGTCGTCGTCTGGGGCGCCCGGACCGACCGGCCGTGGACGGTCCCGGTCGCCTCGATGCTCGCCCTGCCGGCACTCTGGTACGGCGGGATCTCGATGCTGCTCGCGGTCATCCCCCTGCTGCCCGACCGGCCGGCCGCCGCGATGGCTGCGGCGGCCGGCGGCGACGCCCGGATCCGGGCTTGACGGCGGCCGGGCGCGTCCTCGGCCGGCCGAGCGCGTCCCTCAGCTGACTGGGCCGCAAACGGGACCCTCGGGCTCGTTGCGGCACTCGATGGGCTCGTCGGAGCTCGACGGAATCGCCCGATCGGCTGCGGCCGGGAGCGGGATTTCGAGCGACGACGGCGCGGCGAAGTCCACGTGGAACTGCGTGGAGCAGTCGGCCGCGGCGCCGGCCGAGTTGAACGTTCGAATCTGGATCGAGAACGATGTCACCTGATCGCCGAGCGAAACGAAGCCGTTCCAGTCAGCCTGGGCGATGGATCCGGCCGGGCAGAGCCAGCTGGCCGACGCGGTGACGTTCGGCGGCATCTGCGAGGAGTGGATGCCGAGGCCTGTGACGTCGAACGACGCGAAGTAGACGCCGGCGGCACTGCGCGACGAGGTATACGCACCACTGTCCCGCTTGTTCCCGGTGGCCCCGTTGATCGAACCGACGATCGGCCGATGGTCGAAGATGAGGTCGTCGGTCTGGGCCCGGTCATACGTCTGGTTCTTGCGGAAGTAGCGGTCGTCGTGCTCGTGGTGATCGTAGTAGCCGACGACGTCGACGATGATGTCGACCGTCCCCGAGTTCCCGCTGCCTCGGAAGTAGATCTGGATCTCGCCGTCGGTCGGGCCCCCGATCGGCAAGACGACCGTCACCGCGTTCGGGACCGTCGTGCCCGCCCGGAAGTTGAGATTCGAGGTCGTGGGCGTCCCGGTCGCAGTGCCCGGCCGGACGGAGACGAAGCCGTCCCGTGTGGGACCGACCGCCGTCACGTTCAGGGCGACGCTCGATGCGCCGGCCGGCACCACGGTGGCGGTTCCGGACGGCGCGATGGGGACCGAGCCGGTGACCTGGAGCAGCTTCGGGGCGCCTGACGAAAGCTTTCCGGCGATCCCGACGTTGAACCGCGTATCCGCGATCCGGGTGGGGCCGACCGCGACGAAGACCGGCCGGTCACCGGCCGTCACGTCGGCCAGGGCCGACTGCAGGGGCAGCAGAGCGAGGAGCGGCCCGAGGAGCGTCAGGCCCACGAGCCACCGGGCGGGCCCCGCGCGTCGTCGGAGCCGGCCCGTCCGGTTGTCCAGGGCTGACCCAGTCGTGCCTGTCATTCGACCGCCCTCCTGCGCACATGCGCCGGCGCGACGCCTGACTGCGCCGCTCCCCCGGCGCCGAGGCGCCGATCGTACGCCGGTCCGCCCATGAATCCGAGTGCCCGCGATCGGATCAGGACACCGCGCGGCTGCCGGTCGCCGGCCCCGCTCGGACCCGAAGGGCGACGACGACCGCGCCGGCGAGGAACACCCCGGCCCCGAGCCAGAAGGGCCCGGCAACTCCGGCCATCGCGGCGACGGCGGCGCCCGCGGCCGGACCGACGACCCCGGCGGCGTAGAGCGGCAGGTAGACGAGATTGAGCGTCGCCGAGCGGCGCTCGGCCGGAACCGTCGTCGCGAGCAGGCTGAAGACCATGGCCCCGACGGTCCCGTTGAACGCCGTGAAGGCGAGCACGGCGAGGGCGAGCGCCTCGACGCCGGGGGCGACCGTCACCGCGAGCAGGGCCAGCCCGCCGCCGAGCAGCGAGGCGACGAGGACCGGGCGGAACCCGAACCGGTCGCCGAGCACGCCGCCGAGAGGCGATGCGACCGCGCCGGCCAACGCCGCGGTCCCGGCCACGAAACCGATCGCCGAAGCGAGACCCGGGCCCGTCCCGACGAGCCCTTCGACGATGACCGGCTGGTACGGGCGGCTCATCTGGTTCGCGAGGAACGCGACGCCGAAGATCACGAAGATGCGCCGGACGCTCCGGTCGACGAGGACGCCCCGGACCGCTCCGAACGCGAGGTCGAGGACCCGTCCCGCCGGGACGACCTCCGGACGGACCTCGCGCGAAAGGAACCAGACGATGGCGGCGGTCGCGATCGACAGGCCGCACGAGACCCAGAACATGCCCGAGATCGACCAGCCGAGACCGTCGATGAGGAAGCCGCCGAGCGCCGGCCCGACGGCGAACCCGATCGGGCTCGACGCACCGAAGATCCCGATCACGGTCCCGAGGCGGGCCCTGGGGACGACATCTCGGATGCCCGCCAGCATCACCCCGGTGTTGCCGAGCTGAAGGCCGATCAGGAGCATCGATCCCGCCAGCTGCCATGGCTCCCGGGAGAGGGCGACGGCGGCGAACACGACCGCCTCGACGAGCGCGCTCCGGACGATGACGACCTTCCGGCTGTACTTGTCGGCCCAGACACCCCACAGCGGCACGAACGGCGCGCCGACGACGAAGATCAGCGAGCCGAACAGCCCGACGAAGGGCAGCCGATCGGCCTCCGCCACGCCCATCTCGCGCAGGTACGAGGGGACGAAGGCGAAGATCTGGCTGACCCCGAGGCCCTCGACCATGGAGGTGATCCAGAAGATCGCAACGATGATCCGCCAGTCCTGGCGGCCTCCCGCGGGCGTGACGGGACGGGGATCGACGGTCGGATCGGACATGGGCCCGGACAGCCTATCGGGTTCGCCAGATCCGACGATGGCCCGACCGGCGTAGATTCGACCCAGGAGGTGGATGCATGTTCGGTCGCTTCCTGACCCGGATCGTGGATGCCCAGGCGGCCTGGGCCCGGCCGTTCGGCGACTTCAATCACCGCTGGCTCTCGGCGCTCTTCCGGCCGATGCGGCCCGTCAAGGACTTCCTCAACGGGACGTGGCTTGGTCATCCCGTCCACTCCGCCCTGACGGATCTGCCCATCGGCGTCGTGACCGTCGGGATCGTGCTGGACCTGATCGGCCAGCCGGTCGGCGGCGACGTCGCCTTGCTCGTCGGCGTCCTCACGATCCTCGCGGCGGCGGTCGCTGGACTCGCCGACTACAGCGACACCGACGGGACGCCCCGGCTCCGGGCGACGGTCCACGCAACGCTGATGGTGACGGCCCTCGTCCTCTTCGTCGTGTCGCTCGTGTTGCGGGCCGGCGACCCGGCAGACCGGACGATCCCGATCGTCCTCGTCGTCGTCGGCTACCTCGTGATGTCGCTGTCGGCGGCGATCGGCGGCGATCTCGTCTACCTGATCGGGACCAACGTGAACCGCCACGCCTGGCGTGGGGCCGGGGCGAAGTGGCTGCCACTCGACCTCGGCGAACTGC
>DASTVH010000091.1:0-4665 GCA_035759195.1 Candidatus Limnocylindrales bacterium | reverse complement strand
GGACTTCGATCGCGGTGTCCTCCGTTCGCGGCCGGCCCCGCACGGCGACCGCGACGTCGGCCGCGGCCCGGGCCATCGCGGACGCTGCCAGCGACTGGAGATCGTCGGTCGCCGCGGCCGGAGCGTCCGGGTCCAGCACCTCCGCGATCCGCAGCCAGGCCCGGTCCGCGAGGAGGGCGGCGAGCCCCCCACCGGTCCCGACCTCGACGCTTGCGAGCGTCCATCGGCGGTCCTCGAGGACCGTGCCGATCGCGTCCGCCCAGCTTGTCTCGCCCTCGGCCCAGATGTGGTCGCCGACGATGTCGCGAACGCGGCGCGCCGTGGCCTCGACGACCGCCGCTGCGGCTGCTCCGGTGGCGGAGATCCGCACGTCGACGGCGTCCCAGCGAGCGTACGTGGCGACACTCGGGTTCGTCGCGCGCAGGAGCTCCTCGCCGAGGCGCTCCGCGACGGCCGACTCGCCGATGCCGGCGAGGCGGAAGGTCCTCGTCGCATGGTCCCCGCCCGCGCCGCGCTCGCGCAGGCGCGGCAGGACCGCATCGGCCCAGATCGGCCGCATCTCGCGCGGCGGACCCGGCAGCGCCACGACGACGCGTCCGTCGGGCCGGTCGACCCACCAGCCGGGGGCGGTGCCGTTGGCGTTGGCGAGGGCCGTCGCCGAGGGGATGAGCCACGCCTGCTTGAGGTTCAGGTCGGGCATCGGGATGCCGCGTCGCGACCAGAGGCCGCGCAGCCAGCCCTCGAGGTCCGGGTCGACTGCCGGCTCCTCGCCCGCGACGCGGGCGATCGCCTCGCGGGTCAGGTCGTCGGGCGTCGGCCCCAGCCCGCCCGTGCTGACGACGAGGTCGGCCCGGGACAGGGCGCCGGCGAAGGCGTCGACGACCACGTCGAGCTCGTCGGGAACCGCCGCGATCCGGCCGATCGCGACGCCCAGACCCGTCAGACTCCGGGCCAGCTCGCCGGAGTTCGTGTCGCGCGTCTCGCCGACCGTCAGCTCGCTGCCGACGCTGATGAGCTCGGCACGGAGCAGCCGACGTGACCCGTCCACCGCGGCAGCGTACCGCAGCCCGGCCCGTCGGAGCGGCCGCGGATGGGGGTACCATCGAACGAACCGAGATGCGACCTTTGCGCCGTGCCGGCACGACGATGCGCAGCGGAATCTGCGGGCACGGGACGCTTCGGCGGTGATCGGTGCTGCGGAGGCTCGGAGATGAGCGAGATCGAGCAGAGTGGCTTCGGCGAGGTCGACCGCTGGCTTGACCTCATCCGCCGCACGCGCGAGCTGCTCGACGCCGCGGTCGACGCCGGCCGGCTGCCCGACGGTGGCGCGGACTACCTCGCCGACCGCACCCTGCCGCACGTCGAAGGCGTCCAGGCAGGCTTCGTCGGCTGGCTGCGGAGCGACGCGGCCGGCGTCGCGGAGCTGCGCTACCTGCTGGGGCTGGCCGGCGCGACACGGGTCGGACCGGCCCTCTCGTCCTCCGAGCGGCGCGCGGCGGCCGCCGAGCGCCTGATCGAGGAGTCCCTCGCCGCACGCGGTCGGCATCCCGGCGGTCGGCTTCGGGGCATCGAGCCGTGGAACCTCGCCGCGCTCGCCCACGCGCGACTCGTGCTGGCCTTTCTGCCGCGGCTCCCCGACGAGGACGTCCGCTATCCCGCCGGCCGGCGGACGTATTCGGACATCACGGCGCCACGCGGCCCGGCGGAGCTTGCCGAACGGCTCGAGGAGCTGGAGCGCCAGCTCTGGCGCACGGCGACCGGCGGGCGGCCGAACCCGGTCGATCCCGGGTTCCGACGGACGTACGGGTTCTTCGACGCCGCCGACCGACTCGGACAGCGGGCCTTCGGCAGTGCGGCGTAGCCCGGCCGGCGACGCCGCGTGACCGGCGAGCGACGCGAGGACGAACGGCCGGATGGGTTCGATCCCCCCGCGGCGCCATCGGCCCGGCGGGCGGGCGAGCCGCTGGTATCATCTGCCGGACCTCCGGACGACCCCGCATCGGGAGCCCAACCCCTGGACGAGCCGCAGCCGGCCTCCCCCCTCGAGCCGCCCGCCGACTCCACCCCCACGCCACCGCCCGCCAGCCCGGGGCCGCCCGATCGGCCAGCCGATCCGGAGCGGCCGGCCGATCCTGTTCGGGCTGCCGATGCCGCGGCAGCCTCCGCCGGGGCCGGGCCGGACATTCCGTTCCCGCCCGGCGGTGGGACGCCGGGCCCCGACGTCCCGCCGGCTGAGGCGCCGGGCCTCCGCGAGCAGGTCGGCGCAACGAAGGACGCCGTCAAGGGCCTGATCGGGGCTCACGTCGAGCTCGGCAAGGCCGAGATGGCCGATATCGGCGATGCCATCAAGAAGGTGGCCGCGATGGCCGGGGTGGCGGTCGCGGCCGGACTCGCGGCTGCCCTGCTGATCGGCGTCGGCCTGCCGCTGTTCCTCGGCGAGTGGATCTTCGGCTCGATGGGCTGGGGCCTGCTCCACGGCCTCCTGTTCCTCGTCGCCGTCATCGTCGCGGCGGCGCTTGCGGCGGTCGACATCCCGGCGACCCGGATCGGGGCCAGCCTGCTGCTCGGGGTGTTCGTGGGCGCCGTCGTGGCGGTCGTCCTCGGCCTGAACCTGACGAACCGCGCATGGACCCTCGTCGGCGACGCGCTCCTGCCCGGCGCCGCGGCCGACGTCCGGCCGCTCGCGACGGCGCTCGTCGTGCTGCCGATCGTCGCGGCGGTCCTCGCCGGCCTGGCCGGACTCGTGGCCGGTCTCCGACGGGTCGGTGGCGAGCCGGGTTCCGCGGCGGCCGTGGTTCCCGCGGCCCTCTTCGTCGCCTGGCTCAGCGCGTTCCTCTACGCGTACTCGACCGGCGTCGCCTGGTTCGACCCGATCCTGCTCGGCGTCGGCATCGGGGGCCTGATCGCGGCGGCACTCGTCCTCTACGTCCTCGGCCGGTGGCCGACCGGCGCGGCCCTCGTCGCCGGGCTCTCCCTCGGGGTCGTGATCGGACTCGTCCTCGCCCTGGGCACGGCCGTCGCGTTCGGGGCGCGGGTCGGGGCCGCCGTCGGGGTGGCGGTCGGGCTCGGGACGTGGATCGGCGGCATGGTCTTCGCGATCGCCAGCGATCCACCCGACATGGAGGCGCTCAAGAACAAGTTCATCCCCCAGAAGACGATCGACATGACGAAGGAGACGATGGAGTGGGCACGCGCACGGATGCCGCTCAAGCGCGGGTCGTAGCGGCCCGGGCGGACCTCGAGGGCGAGGTCGACCGGCTCGAGGCCGCCGGCCGGGCGGCGGTCGACATCCCCGCCCGGATCCGGAAGTCGCCGGCCAAGGCCGCCGGGATCGCGGCGGGCGGCGTGTTCCTCGCGGTGGGCGGTCCGAAGCGTCTCTTCCGGCGGGCGAAGCGGGTGATCACCGGCCGGGAGGAGGAGCTTCCCTCGGAGCTCCTGCCCATGCAGGTCGACAAGGCCCTTCGAAAGCTGGGCGACGACGGACGGCGCGTCCGCGGCACGCTCGAGCGGGAGTTCGCGAAGTACCTCGGCGAGCGGGAGAAGGAGCGCAAGAAGGAGGGGATCCTCGCCGCCGGCGTGGCCCTCGCGACCGCCGCCCTGCGGCCGGTCTCGATCCGGGCCGGCCGCGAGCTCGTCGAGCGGATGTTCAACCCGGACGGGCCCTCATTCGAGGAGCAACTCGAGCGGCTGCGGTCGCGGCGCCGCGCCGGCACCGACGACGAGGGCACCGCGCCGGGCGGCCCGCGGAGCGGCGCGGGGCTCTGACGCTAGGCGGCCACGTATCGTCCGACGTTCGCCGGGTCGAGGAACTCCCGGACCGGCATCGTCCCGGCCAGCACGCTCACGAAGTCCTCCGAGGCCTGTCGATCGGCGGCCACCGCGGCGAACAGCGCCGCCTCGTCAGCGCTCGGTGGTGCGAACGACGCCAGCTGGCAGGTCAGCTCGAACATCGGCATCGTGCGCTCATCCCGCGCCGCCTGGTGGGCCGCAAGCGCGTCATCCCACGACCGACGGCCGCTCAAGACCGCGTCCAGCGCCTCGGTCAGCGATTCGGCGTCGCAGAAAGCGTCGGTGATGCCCTGCGCCGTGACGGCGTCCTTGTGGTAGCCCGCGTCGCCGACCAGGGCCCAGCCGGGCCCGTACGACTGGCGGTAGAAGTTGTCCATCGCCACGCCGACGACCCGCGTCTCGCGGGTCGCGCCTCGCATGCGTTCGACGAAGCCAGGGTCGGCCTCGAACGCCGCCAGGTAGTTGCCGAGCAGGTCTCGCCGATTGGCCTCGAACGCCTCGATCGGCCACGCGACCAAAGCGACCGTCAGCCCGTCGTTGGTGGGCACCGCGCCGAATCCCCGGTCGCCGCGCTGGTAGACCTGGAACTCACCGTCTGTCGGAAGGTTGCTCCAGTACGCGAGGTAGAGCGCCTCGAGTGCCGGCACCTCGTGATAGACGGCGGCCCCCACCGCTCGAGCCACCAGCGAGTGCACGCCATCGGCGCCGATCACGATCGAGGCCCGCTCGGCAACGGCGCCGCCTTGCGTGGCGCGGCCGCGGATGCCGCGCACCACGCCACCCTCGACGATCAGGCCTTCCACCGCGAACGATTCCCGGACCTCGGCTCCCGCCCGGGCGGCAGCCTCGACGAGGATCCGGTCGAGAACGGTCCGT
>DASTVH010000090.1:0-30654 GCA_035759195.1 Candidatus Limnocylindrales bacterium | reverse complement strand
CCGGCCGCGAACGAGGCCTGGAGGGTCAGGTTGAAGATCCCCATCGCGGTCTCGAGCTGGGGCTTGGGCACGACTCGCGGAATCATCGCCGCTTCGGCCGGGGTGAGGACGACCGCCGTGAGGCTGACGCCCAGGTTGAGCAGCAGCAAGAGGCCGACCTCGGCGCCCGCCGCTGCGAGCCCGACGGTCAGCAGCATCCGGACCGCGTTCGGGACGACGAGCGCCCACCGAACGTCGAGCCGGTCGACGACGACGCCGGCCACGGCCGACAGCAGGATCGGCGGGACCAGGAACGACATGACGAGGGCGCTGACCGCGGCGTTCGAGCGCGTCGTGGCGAACACGAGGATCGTCAACGCGTAGAGCGCCATGTTGCCGCCGACCTGGGTCGCCGCCTGGATGAACCACAGGCGGCCGAAGGCGGGATCGCGAAGGATCGACCGGGTCGAGTGCTCGCCCACGTGCGGAGTGTGGCCCCCGTCCTGGCCGAGCGCCAACGCGTCGCGCTCGGGCGGGTTGCGTCTCCCTTGCGACTGGCCGCGGCAGTCTGTCCGTGCGTCAGGAACCGCGGAGGTACGCGAGGACGGCGAGCACGCGCCGGTGGTGGTCCGGGCCGGCCTCGATCGCGAGCTTGCCCAGAACGCCCCGGACGTGGGCCTCAATCGTCTTGGGGCTGAGCACGAGCCGGTCGCAGATCGCCTGGTTCGAGAGGCCTTCGGCCATGAGCGCGAGGACCTCGCGCTCCCGCGGCGTGAGCTCATCGAGCGGACCTCGCCGCCGCGGCCGGCCGAGCAGCTGAGCGACGAGCTCGGGCTCGATGACCGTGCCGCCCGCGGCGACCCGCCGGACCGCCTCGGTGAACTGCCCCACATCGGCGACCCGGTCCTTCAGCAGGTAGCCGAGGCCCTCGGGCGCATCCCCCAGCAGCCCGACCACGTGGCGCGTCTCGACATACTGCGAGAGGATCAGGATCCCGATCGCAGGTTGGGTCCGGCGAAGCTCGCGGGCAGCGACGAGCCCCTCCGTGGAATGGTCGGGCGGCATCCGGATGTCGACGATCGCGACGTCCGGTCGCTCCTGCCCGGCGAGGGCGAGCAGTCCCGTGGCATCGCCGGCCTGGCCGACGACCTCCAGCCCGGCCTGCTCGAGCACGAGCGCCATTCCCTCGCGGAACAGCACCGAGTCGTCGGCCAGGATCAGGCGCATGGAAGCCGGGCGATGACGACGGTGCCCCGGCCGCTCGGGCTCTCGAAGCGGAGCGAGCCGCCGCTCGCCGACACCCGGTCGGCCAGCCCTCGAAGCCCGGACCCCGCTGACGGGTCGGCCCCTCCCCGGCCATCGTCGGTCACCTCGATACGAAGCTCGCCATCCTGCCTTCGGGCCTGGACCGTCACCTCGCTCGCCGACGCGTGCTTGAACACGTTCGCCAGCGCCTCGCACACCACGAAGTACGCGGTCGCCTCGACGGCGGTCGGGCAGCGGTCCGCCGCCACGTCGACGCGGACCGGGATCGGCGAGCGGGTGGCGAGCGACTCCACGGCTGCGGCGAGACCCTCCTCGGTCAGGATCGCTGGATGGATGCCTCGGGCGAGCTCGCGAAGCTCCTGGAGCGCCGTGTTGAGCTCGTTCGAGGCGTCGTCCAGCAGGCGGCTGAGCTCCGGATCGTCCGCCCGGCCGGCCCGGTCCCGGGCGAGGCGCAGGGCGAGTGCCAGGGTCGCCAGGCGCTGCTGCGCGCCGTCGTGCAGGTCGCGCTCCACCTTGCGCCGTTCCGCGTCACCGGCTTCGACGATCCGGCTACGGGAGGCACGGACCTCCTCGAGCTGGGACCGCAGTTCCACCTGGAGGCGGGCGTTGTCGATCGCGAACAGCGCCGCCGCGCCGGCCGCCTCGACGAGCCCCGGGTCCTCGTCGAGCGCGCGGTCGTGGACGAGCACGGCGACCGTCTCGCCGTCGCGCCGGAGCTCGGTCGTCGTTCGGTCGGCCGGCGGGGGCAGGATCAGAGGCCTCCCATCGGCGTCGAGGTACGTTTCGGCGGACCCGATCGGGAAGCCCAGCGCGAGGCCGGGATCGCCGAGCGTCCGGGCGAGCGCGTCGCGAATGTCGCGCGGTGCCCGGCTGCGCGACAGGGCCACCACGAGGTCGCCCACGGCAGCGTAGGCGAGGCGGGTCCGCAACAGGCCGACGAGGAACGCGAAGGGGATGGCGATCTGGAGGCCCTGGATCACATTGCTCGCGAAGAACGGATCGAGCCCGGCCCAGATCCCCAGTTGGACGCCGACGAAGGCCGCGCCGGTCACGAAGCCGGCGAACCACACGGGCGCGAGCATTCGCCGGGCGGACCGGCTTGAGCGAAGCCAACGGCGGACGAGGACGCCGAGCAGGCCGAGCGAAACCAGCAGCTCCCCGGCCGACGCCGCCGCGAAGAGGGCTTCGGCGAGGGCCGGGTCCGCGACGAGGAGGGCGGGATTGGGCGGGCACTGGCCCGGGCAGAACGTGAGTGCCTCCGGGTTCGTCGCGATCAGCTGGACGAACCCGCTGCCGACGATGACCGCGAACACGACCGCTACGAATACCTTCTCGAGCCGGTCGGCGAGTCGACCGGACGGGTAGGACACGATCATCAACGTCTGGAACGCGCGCTGGAGACCGCCGAACGATGCGGCGGCGATCACCAGCAGAAGCGCCGGACCATCGCTCGGATATCCGGGCACGCCGTAGGCCGAACCGAGGTTACCGATGAACCAGGTGAAGCCCACGACGACCATCAGCGGCCCGATCCGGCTTCCAGGCCGCCGCCGCCAGGCAATCAGCCCCGCGCCGATGAACGACCATCCGACCGCGACGTCGCGGATCGCGTCGACCGGCGAGTATTCGTAGAGCCCGGCGACCGCGAGATACTCCGCGACGACGCCCACGAGAGCGCCGAGCGCCGCCACCAGCGCGATCAGCGCTCGCGAAGGTTCAACCCTGGCGGCTCGACCGTCCGTCACCCGACAACAGCCCCTCCAGGCCGGTGCGACTCAATTCTGCCTTGGCCAGGAAGCCATGGGCACCCGACGCCGCGATGCGACGGCCAAAATCTGACGCGTCGCGGGTCGAGGTCAGGATCACCGCCGGCGGGTCGGCGACCTCCCGGATCCGGCGCGTGACCTCGAAGCCGTCGATGTCCGGCAGCAGGACGTCGAGGAGCACGACGTCGGGCCGAAGCCGCGCGGCGGCCGCGATCCCATCCTCGCCTGTGTCCGCCTCGCCGACAACGTCGAACCCGGCCACCTCGAGGAAGCTGCGGGCCTGCGACCGGAAGCCTGCGTGGTCGTCGACGATGAGAACGGACAGTGTCACCGACCGATCCTCGCACGCTCATTCGGCGACCGGTAGAGGGTAGACCCTCGGATCTCCCGGGCCGGAAATTCGGTACGTGCCCCGAAGGCAACGCGGGGCGCCTGGCCTAGCGTCACGTCGGGAGCCGACGCGGAGCGGCTCACGAGGTGGAGGCCGAGTGATGCAGCGGTGGCGCGGGCATGGACTGGTGAAGGGCCATTCGGGCTCGGCAGCGGGCGCACGTCGCGCCGTCCTCGCCGCCACGTGGCTCGTGGCTGCTTGCACCGCCACACCGGCGACGGTCTTGGAATCGGCGGAGAGCGATGGACCCGCACCCGTTGCGTCGGCGGCGGTGCCGGCCGGGCGATCACCGGCTGTCGGCGGATCGCCGGCGGCGGCCGGCGATCGGGCGGTTACTTCCGGGCTTCCTCGTTCGACGGTCTTCGCGAACGTCGAGTTCAGCCTCACGGCGGCGCACGTCAGCCGGCAGACGCCGGCCTCCTACGCAGCCGGCGGCGCGCCCGAGCCGACGGACCAGCCGTACGCCTTCCTCGATCTGACCGCCCGCAACCGGTCGGTCGCCGTCGCTATCCGGATGCCGGATGACGTGTTCCAGCTCGACCTAGGCAGAGGCACGCCGGTCGAGCCGGCCGGCGGCGGCTTCGCCCAGATCGAGCCGGACGCCGCGATCGACGGCATGCTCGCGTTCGAGGTGCCAGACGACGTCGATCTGGCGGCGGCGGTCCTGCAGATCGGTCGGCGGCCCGACTCGCCGGCGCTCCTGCCGCTGAGCGGTGAGGTTCCGAAGAGCGCGTTCCCGTTCGAGCTCGACGTGCGCGGCACGGTTGTCGGGCCTGGCGCAACATGGGGCTCGCCGGTAACGTTCGAGCTCGTCGGCGCCATCGTGTCGAAGGACCTCGTCGTGGAGCGCTGCTGCCCGGACAGCGGGCCGCGGGCCGACGAGGACGAGGTCTTCATGACCTTCAGCCTCCAGGCGACCGGCCCCGATGACCGGTTCGGCGACTCGATCAACGGCGACGCCGTCCGGCTCATCGTCGACGGCCTGCCGCGGTCCGCCTGGCACGTCCCGATGAAGACGTCGAAGGGCGAGACGGTCGACGTGGCGGCGGTCTTCGTCGTGCCGACGACGACCCGCTCCCTCGAGCTGGAGCTCGGCGATTCGTCGGCGGGCGACATCGGCCGCATCCCGATCCCGCTGCCGTCGCTGCCTCCGTACTGAAAGGGACAGGGACCGGAGGGACCGCCAGGACCGAGGAATTGCCCCCTGAGGCATCGCCGCGCGGCGGGCCGGTCGGCACTGGACCGATCCGAGGTGCTGGTGCGAGGATTCAGGACCGAGCCCGTCCCCGATCCACGGGCTACCGAGTCCAGGTTGTACGGAGGTGGTCCCATGACAGCGAAGGCCCACGACCGGATCGTCGTCGAGTCGGAGAAGGTCGGTCAGCGCGCCCGCGAAGGCGAGATCCTCGAGGTGATCGAGGCCTCGTACGGGACCCGATACCGGGTCGCGTGGGACGACGGCCACGAGAGCACGATCCGGCCCGCCGCGGGCAGCGCCACGATCGTCCCTCGCGGGAAGGCGGAGCCCGCGCCGAAGCGCTGACCCGGCGTCAGCTGCGGGGTCGGCGGTTCCGCTCTTCCTTGGGGACTCGCGGCTCGAACCCGGGGCGCGGCGGATTTGGCCGCGTTCCGGGCGCCATGTCCGGCGGGCGTTCTGCAGGCGGCCGGCTGCGGGCGATCGCGACGGACTCGACGAACGCCTTCGCCCGGTCCGGTGGGAGGCTGCCGAGCCAGGCGGCCTCGATCTCCTTGATTCGCGCCGTCTCGGCTGCGCGTCGCTCGTTCTCGTATTTCGAGCGCTTGGTCACCAGCTGCTCCTCGCTGCGTTCGTGACGGAAATGAAACGACCGCCCGCGAGATGCGGGCGGTCGGTCGTCGGTGGCTACGCGCTCTGAACGTTCTTCGCGCGTGCGCCCTTCGGGCTCTGCTCGATCTCGAACTGGACGCGCTCGCCCCCGGCGAGACGGTCGAAGTCGAGGGAGCTGGTCAGGCCGTCGCGGTGGAAGAAGTATTCCTTCCCGTCCTCGGCGGCGATGAAGCCGAATCCGCGATCGGAGACGACCTTCTTGATGGTACCGGTGGTCACAATTGACCTCCAATGTCTTCTCGAACGAGTTGCGGCAGTCGCACGGTCAGTTCGAGAAGGGTCGACCACACGGGAGCATCGCCACAGCGGCAATGCGCACATTGTCGCACGTTTGTTCGGTCTTGAACAGGGCGCCTAGCGGGTCTCGCGCGAGAGAGCCGTGCGCAGCGCGTCCTCGAGCTCTGTCGACAGCGTCGACTGGAGCACCTCGCCGCGGAACCGGCGCAGGGCCGCGACGGCCGCGTCGGCATCGGCTTCCTTCACGACGAGGAACAGCGCCGACCGGCCGGGGCGGAGCGTCTTCTTGACCTCGTCGACGAAGTCGCCTTCGACGCCGGTCCCGAGCGAGACCCCGATCGCTGCGCCGGCCGCGGCGCCGATCACGATGCCGGCAATCGGGAAGAGGAACCCGAGCAGCCCGCCGACAACCGCCCCGACGGCCGCGGCCGTCTCGGTCGTCCCGCTCACCTCGTTGCGGACGTGAACCGTTCCGTCCGGGTCGCGTTCGATCAGCGCCGTGTCCTCGAAGCGGATCCGGCCGGCGGATTCGAGGTCGCGCAGCGAGGCGAGCGCCGTCCGGGCGTCGTCGAAGTGGTCGAAGGCGATGACGATGAGCTGGTTCATGGGGCACCTCGGTGCGTGGGTCGTGCGCGCCTCAGCCTACGCCGGACCGTGCCACGGAGCGTTGCGGTGGCCTGCGGCGCCGATGAGCGGCGCGGCGCGCCGTTGCCTACCCTCCAGTCCATGACGCACACCCAAGTCGACCGGGCCCCGACCGGCGAGGAGCTGGACGCCCGCCTCCACCAGCGGCGCCGACACGGCCGGCCCGGGGGCCGGCTCTGGGTCGCTCGACGACCAGCCGGCGACTGACGGCCGGCTCGGTGTCCGTTGCGCCGGTTCCGCGCGGCCTCCAGCCGGCGACGCTCGTCGCCCTCTTCGTTGCAGCGCTCGCGCTGCGGCCCCAGCTCCTCGCCATCGGACCGCTGCTGCCACTGATCCGAGCGGACCTCGGGCTGCCGGCCGGCGTGGCCGGCCTCCTCACGACGATCCCGGTCCTGTGCATGGGCCTCTTCGCGCCCTTCGGGGCTCGCCTTGCCGCACGGGTCGGGCCGCGGGCCGGACTCGCGATCTGCCTCGGTCTGATCGGCGGCGGCGGCCTGCTGCGGGCGGCCGCGCCGGACATCGCCCTGCTGCTCCTGGCGACGTTCGGGATCGGCGTCGGGATCGGTCTGGCCGGCGCCATTCCGGCGATCGTCGTGGCCCAGCGACTGCCTCACGCGCCTGTCCACGGGACGAGCGCGTACGCGGCCGGCATCGTCGCCGGCTCGGCCGGCGCCGCGGCGATCGCGGTTCCTCTCGCGATCGACGGCGACTGGCGCGTCTCGCTCGCGATCATCTCGGCGGCCGTCCTCGCCTCGATCGGCATCTGGCTCGTGGTCCTTCGGGCCGACGCCTCCGCCCGGAGGCTCGAGGCGCGGGCGCCGCGCCTCCCCTGGCGCAGCGGCACGGGCTGGCTCCTCGTGGCCCTCTTCGGCGTCCAGTCGATCCTCTACTACGGCATCGTGTCATGGATGCCGAACGCGCTCGTGGAGCGCGGCTGGTCGGCGGCGGACGCCGGTGCGCTCATCGCGATCTTCAACGGGATCGGCCTCGTCACGACGATCGGCGTGCCGCTCGTCGCCGCACGCCTCGGGTCGAGGCGCCGTCAACTGCTCACCTCGGCGATCACGGGCGTGATCGGCATCACCGGCTTCGTCTTCCTGCCGGACCTCGCGCTCTTCTGGATCGTCCTGCTGGGTCCGGCACTCGGCGCCGTGTTCCCGCTGCTCCTGACACTGCCCGTCGACATCGCCGACGATCCGGGGCACGCCGGCTCGATCGCGGCGCTCATGCTGCTCGGCGGCTACGCGCTGGCATCGCTGGGGCCGGTCGTGCTCGGGGTCGCCCGCGACCTGACCGGCAACTTCGGGGCGAGCCTCTGGCTGCTCGTCGCGACCGCGGTCCTCCTCGTCGGGCTCAGCACCCTCCTCTCGCCGGCTCGCCTGCGGCGCGGCGTCCGGCGCCCGCCGATCGCGACGATCTGACGGGTCGAGAGCCGGCTCCGCCGGACCACGAACCGGCCCGATCCCGGCGCCGGTTCAGGCCGGCAGGCCCACCACCTTCAGCGACCCGACCCCACCCTGGAGGTCGAGGTCGACCCGGTTCGGCGACGTCTCGTAGTCGGCCGATTCGAAGCCGTCGGCGGTCCGCGGGAAGCGGCTCTCGTCGACCTGGCTGCTGCCGAGCGCCATCCTGGTCCGGATCCGGGCCGCCACGCCGGGCGGCACCTCGACCGTCAGGGCGGCGGCGCCGGATTCCGCCTTGATCGACGTCGCTCCGGCACCGTCGGGGACGATGAGCCGGGTATCACTCGCGCCGGTGTGCAGCTCGAGACGACGGACGAGCAGCCCGCGCAGGTCGAGCACCGAGCGGCTCGCCCCGGTGTCGAAGCGCAGGTCGAGGGGCACGTCCGGGGCGAGCCCGAGCGTCCAGTGATACCGCCGGTCGACCCACGGCACACCGTAGTCGACGTCCTGGCTGAGCTCGATCTCGCCGGGCCGGATGACCCGCTGCTTGACGCCGCCGGTGAACTCGCCGTCGATGAGGTTGCCCGGAGCGGCCGGGCGGGTGTGGAGCTCGCCCGCACCGAACTTGACCCGGACGACGGCCGCCGCGAGCCCGGCGGTGGGGACGGTCAGCTGCTCGACGAGCCCCGGCCCGAGCGGGAGGAGGGCCCCGACGACGAACCAGACGCCGAGCCCGACGGCAAGCCACGGCCAGCCCTCGAGGACGAGGTCGAGCGGTTGTCGCCCGAGCGCCCCGGTCGTGCTCAGGAGGAGCACCACGCCGACCCCGATCCAGACGACCGGCCAGGTGAACGACCAGATCCCGGCGACGCTGAGCGGTCTGGTCACCGCCGTGGAGATGAAGCTCGCGACGCCGACGAGGATGACGAAGAGGGGCCAGGCCTCGTTCCAGCCGACGTTCATCGCCCGCTGGACCAGGAAGACGACGCCGAGGCCGATGAGCCAGGTGGCCGCGACGATCGAGCCGCTCCGGGTGGCCGTCATCGGAGGGTCCCCTCGTCGTTCGACGAGCCGCTGCTCCGGCCGGGCCGGCGGTTGACGCCCATGAAGAGGACGACGACGCCGAGTGCGATCAGGACGATGGGCCAGAACCAGTCGAAGTCGATCGTCGGGAGGTACTCGCGAATGAGGAACCAGACCCCGACGAGGACGAGAAGGACGCCGAGGAAGGCCGGCGCGGCCCCCGAACCCCGACGGTTCTCACGGCGGGCAGCCCGGCGGGCGGCTCGTGCCTCGTGGCGGGCCGTGCGGCCGTCGTACGGCGAGACCCAGCCCGGCACGGGCGCGTTCGGATCGCCGGCGACGGTGCCTTCGGGCGTTCCGGTGGTTGGCGGCGCACCGCCGGAGGCCGGGGTCGCGAACGATGCGGCGTCGTGCGGGAAGCCGGCGGGCGGCAGGTCGGCCGGCAGCTCGTCTTCCTCGGGCACGACGATCGCCATCACGATGTAGACGAGGAGCGCGATCCCGCCCGTGAAGATCACGAGCAGCGCCCAGACGAGCCGGACCAGCGACGGATCCGCATCCCACATCTCGGCCAGGCCGCCGGCGACGCCCGCCAGCATCCGGTCGTCGCGCGACCGATAGAGTCGGCCGTTCATTTGCACCCTCCCTCAGGATTCAGCGTGAAGCTCGCGGCATTGCCGTCCACGGTCAGGTCGACCCGCTGGCCGGTGCTCCCGGCGAGGCTCCACACCTGGCCGTCCCGGCCCAGGCCGCGGTTCGAGAGATTGTGGACGAAGGTGAATTGCTCATTGACCCGGAATCGGAGTTCCGTGCCTGGGGCGACGCACAGCTCGATGGCGCCTGCGTTCACCGAAAGCGAGCCTGAGACGGAGCCCGATGCACCCAGCGTGATCCGCATTCTGCCCGCGTTCATGGAGACGTTCAGCTGCTCGATCGAGGCCTCGCCGGCGTCGACGAGCAGGTCGCCGGCGTTGACGTCCGCGGCCACGCGGCTGAGCGCCGCTCCACGGAGATCGAGCGCCGAGCCGCCGGCGTTGGTGCTCAGGTCGACCTCGCGCAGGAGTTCGGCCGGGACCTCGACCGTCCACTCCTGGCGCCGCTCGGGCCCGCCGTCGGGCGCTCGCAGCGTGAGCCGGTCCGCCGCGGCCGTGGCGATCGGCGGATCGCCGTTGTAGGCCGCCTGCCACGCCCACTCGCTGCCCGACGTGGTCGCGAGATCCACCGAGCCGCAGTGCATGTCCAGCCGGATCGCGGCCGGCTCGGCGAACGAGCCGCGGCCGTCCCCCCGGTCGGTGAGGGCGCCGCCGGGACCGCAGTCGCCGACGGCCGGCAGCCAGAACGTGCCACCGGCGATCGCTCCGCCGGCGGCCGTGCCCAGGATCAGCGCTCCGAGTGCCGTTCCGAGGAGGGCCGCCCGCGTCCGGCCCACAACGATCATCGCCCCGAGAACGATCAGCACGAGGGGCCAGAGGCGCCAGGCGTTCGCGACGGTCTCCGCGCTGATGACGCCGGACCGGACGAGAAGGGACATCCCGCCGAGCGGGATGAGGAAGAGGCCCCAGAACAGGAGCCCCCGTCGAATGCGCATGGTTGGGCCACGCCTTCCGTTGGGCGCTCGCCGCAGGAACGGATTCGGACGCGACCCTCCTCAGCCACGTCCGCCCGCGGCGGCATCCCAAGGATCATTCCACCACGAGTCCAGCGCACGCCGCTGCCGACCGTCACCGGGCGACGGGCCGTTCGGACCTCGGCCCTTCGGTCAGTCGAGGGCGTCCCAGGCGAGGAAGACCACCCCGACGATCGACACGCAGAGGATCGCCATGAGCAGCAGCCGGAGCTCGGCGTGCCGTCGTGCGGCGATCTCCTCTGGCGTGGGTTCGGCCGGATGCTCGCGGTGGTGGACCCGGACCTGGTCGTCGAGCCCCGTCATCTCAGGCGGCCAGCGTGCGCAGGCGCACTAGCAGCTCGTCCCGATCGAGCTCACCCGCCGGCTCGACGTCGACGAGCCGGTCCGGCCTCCGGTAGACGGCGACGTACTCGCGCTCGAGGGCGAGGCGAGCGGGGCCCGGCCCGAGGATGACGACACGCTCCCGGTCGTCGATCACGCGGACGACCTGGGCGAGGTACTCGAGCTCGGGGAGCGGCCCGCGGTCGACCTCGCAGGTCGAGATGTTGCCTTCGGGTGCCATCGCGGCGACGATCGCCCGGCGGTCGTCGATCCAGACGACGGCGCTCGGCGGCGTCGTCGCTGAGCTGAGTTGCGGCACGTCCGTCGCGATCATGGCGGTGCCTCCTTCTCGCCGACCAGCGTAGGTCCGCCTCGGCAGACGCGGCCACTGCCGTTCGGCACTTCGCCCGGGTCCGCTGGTCGTTTCGGATCCCGCCGGCCGCGTCTGCCCGGCGCGACATGACGTACGGCCCTTGCCCGGCAGCTCGGAGGCGGGTCTGATCGACGTCGACCGACAGGCCGAACCAGGGAGGTCCTGCATGGGACGCCGAGGCGTGGCGAGCACGCAGTTCGCGACCGGATACTGTGCCGGGGTATTGACATGGGGGTTGTCAAAAGGCCCGGCTTCGGGTAGGATATGGACATCTGAGGCGTGTCAAGGCTTGACACGCCGATCTCTGTGTCCGGCACCTGGCGGAGCGGACACGGCCGGGTCACCCGGGGCGGAAGGGTGACCGGGAGGCGGGATCAGCAATTTCATCCGAGCGGCCGGCCCGGCCGTGCGGCATGCGCGTGTGGAGCGACCTTGATCGAGTTCATCGACGAAACCCCGGACATCACGAATGAGACCCTGGCGCCGGTCGGCGTCGCCGCCCTCGGCGACATCGAGGCGCCGGCCCCCGAGGAGATCCTCGCGGTCGACGCGGAGGAGGCGGAGGAGGTCCCGGCAGCGAAAGTCGCCGAGGCCGAGTCGGACGACGTCCTCGATATCGAGGATTCGACCCGGCTGTACCTGCGCGAGATCGCCCGCGTCCCGCTGCTGAGCGCGCAGGAAGAGGTCGTCCTGGCCAAGGCGATCGAGCTCGGCGTCCGCATCCGGACCGAGCCCTGGGCGGCCGTCCTCGATCTCCACGAGTGGACGCTGCACGAGACCGAGGCCGCAGCCCGGGCGAAGAACCCGGCCTACGCCCTCCCGTCGGGTACCCGCGCGTCGCGACTCGTGAAGCGGGCGCTGAACGACGATTCTGCCGCCGACCTGCTCGTGACCGCACCGCGGTTCGGCTTCACGGAGGCGATCGAGAACGCCTCGAGCGACCTGCTGCGGGAATTGCTCGAGCGCGGACGCAATCTGCGCGCGGTATACAACGAGCGCCTCGATGCCGAGGCGTTCCTCGCGCTGCTCGACTGGACGAACATGGCGATGGGTCGTCCCGACGTTCGCGAGAACCGGGCCCTCAGCGCGATGTACGACTGGGCCCGCGACGAGGTTGCGCTGCCGGCGCTGCGCCGCAGGGTCGAGGCCGGCCACGACGCCGCGTTCCTCGCCGAGCTGGGCTACCGGCCGGAGGGCGACGGCGGCGCGGACGGCCCCGGCGCGCTCATCGAGCTGGGTCGGATCGCCCGCGACCACCTGACGTCGGCGAACCTCCGCCTCGTCGTCTCCAACGCCAAGAAATACATGAACCGCGGCATGAGCTTCCTCGACCTGATCCAGGAGGGCAATGCCGGGCTGATGCGGGCCGTCGACAAGTTCGAGTGGCAGCGCGGCTTCAAGTTCTCGACCTACGCGACGTGGTGGATCCGCCAGGCGATCCAGCGCGGACTCGCGGACCAGTCCCGGACGATCCGGATCCCGGTCCACATGGTCGAGACGATGAACCGCGTCACCCGGACGACGCGAGAGCTCACCGTGCAGCTGGGGCGCGAGCCCACGGCCGAGGAGATCAGCGTCGTGCTCTCGGCCGATCCGAAGACCGCGATCACGCCCGAACGGGTCGAGGAGGTCCGGCGCTACGGCCGGAACCCGATCTCGCTCGAGACGCCGATCGGCGAGGAAGGCGACACGGAGCTTGGCAGCCTCATCGAGGATCCGGAAGCGGTCTCGCCGCACGACGCGGTCGCCGACCAGATGCTCAAGGAGCAGGTCGAGCGCGTGCTCGACAGCCTCGACGGCCGTGAGGAGCGGGTCCTCCGCCTGCGCTACGGCCTCGACGACGGCCGGCCCAGAACGCTCGAGGAGGTCGGCCGGGAATTCGGCCTGACGCGCGAGCGGATCCGCCAGATCGAGGCGCATGCCCTGCGCAAGCTTCGCCACCCGTCGCGGGCGCGCAAGCTGCGCGAGTTCATGACCAGCTAGTCGCCAACCCAGACGATCCGGGAGGCCGCGGCCGTCGTGCCGCGGCCTTTCGATCTGCCGGGCCTCGGCTACGGCGGCAACGGCTGGCCGGGCGGCGACGGCGCGATCAGCGCTGCCAGTTCATCTACTCACCGCGGGGCGCGGCCAGCCCTTCGACCACCGCGACGTTCGGCAGCGTGAGCAGGATGGCGGGCGGGGCGATGACCTTCCAGCTCCGACTGCCGCCGCCGAGGACGATCCGCTCGCGATCCATCACCGCGGCGTCGACCCAGAGCGGCAGACCGTCGGGCAGCCCGAACGCGGTCACCCCACCGATCTCCATCCCGGTCAGGGCCCGGGTCTCGTCGGCCGACGCGAACGACGCCTTGCGCGTGCCGAGCCGCGTCTTCACCGACCGGTTGACGTCGAGCCGGTGGGTGGCGAGCGCCACGCATGCCGCGTACACCGGCGGGGTCGACTTGCCGATCACGACGATCGTATTGGCCGACTCCTCCGGTGCGAAGCCGTAGGCGGCGCAGAATGCCGCGGTGTCGGCCAGGGCCGGGTCGCACGGGAACAGCTCGTACCCGACGCCACGATCCGCGAGGTGGCGCTCGAGCCAGGCCCGGGCCGCGTCTCGATCGGCGTCGGCCGGTAGCGGGTCGGTCATGATTCAACCCTACAGGAGGCGGCCCGGCCCCCGAGCAGTCCGGCGGGGGGCGGGCGATGATCACCGAGCACGCAGGAGGCATCGATGAAGGTCGGGATCGTGGTTCCGCAGGGTTGGCAGGGCGAGTACGACGGGTGGGATCCCCTCGACGCCTGGCGCCGGACGACCGAGGTGGCCAGCCAGGCCGAACGCCTGGGCTTCGAGTCGATCTGGCTGTTCGACCACTTCCACACGATCCCTCGGCCGACCGACGAGATCACGTTCGAGTCGTTCACGTCGCTCTCGGCCCTCGCCGCCCTCACGTCGCGGGTCCGGATCGGGCACATCGTCATCTGCTCGCCGTTCCGCAACCCCGGCCTGACCGCGAAGATGATCTCGACGATGGACACGATCAGCGGCGGCCGGATGGAGCTCGGGATCGGCGCCGGCTGGAAGAAGGACGAGTGGGAGGCCTATGGCTACGGGTTTCCTCCGACCCGCGAGCGGCTCGCGATCCTGGCCGACCATCTCGAGGTCATCACCCGGATGCTCGCCGGCGACCGCCACGAGCACGCGACGTACGAGGGCACGCACGCCCACGTCCGCGACGCGATCAACGTCCCGAAGCCGATCCAGCAGCCGCGGGTGCCGATCATGGTCGGCGGAAACGGGCCGAACGTCACCTGGCGCCTCGCCGCCCGCCACGCCGACGAGCTGAACGTCGACGGGATGACGCCCGACGAGGTCGCCGAGGCGCTGCCGGTCGTGCGTTCGCGCTGCGAGGAGATCGGCCGCGACCCGGCGACGCTGAGCGTCTCGGTTCACGTGTTCGGCGGCCACCTGAAGGACGCGGGCGCCGGACGGGTGGAGCGGATCGCCGCCTACCGCGAGCTCGGCGTCAGCCGGATCATGGTGCTCCTCAGGACGACGGCGAAGAGCGACGAGGTGCTCGATTCGTTTGCAGAGGACTGCCGCACGGCCGGCGCCGAGTTCGCCTGATCTCGCGCCTGTGGCCCCGCGCGGTCTGGAGGAAGATGGTCGGGGATGCCGGAGCTGACCGCCCCCGACTACACGATCGCCCGGTTCGTCATCGAGCGCGGCCTGGCGCTCATCTACCTTGTGGCCTTCGTCGTCGCCGCCCGCCAGTTTCCGGCCCTTTCGGGCGAGCGCGGACTCCAGCCCGCTCCTCGGCTCCTCGCCCGGGTCCGTCCGCGCGAGGCGCCGAGCCTGTTCCATTGGGGCTACTCGGACAGCCGGCTGCGCGTCGTCGCGTGGAGCGGGGCGGTGGTGGCGGGCCTGCTCGTCGTCGGCCTGCCCCAGCTCGCCCCGCTGCCGGTCACGATGCTCGCCTGGCTCACCGTCTGGGGCCTCTACCAGTCGATCGTCAACATCGGCGGCACGTTCTACGGCTTCGGCTGGGAGTCCCTCCTGCTCGAGGCGGGGTTCCTCGCCGTCTTCCTCGGCAACGCCGAGATCGCACCCCCCTGGCTCGTCCTGCTCGCCTTCCGCTGGCTGGCATTCCGGGTCGAGTTCGGGGCCGGGCTGATCAAGCTGCGCGGCGACCGCTGCTGGCGCGACCTCACCTGCATGGACTTCCACCACGAGACGCAGCCGATGCCGAACCCCCTCTCGTGGTTCTTCCACCACCTGCCGCGGCCGCTCCATCGCGTCGAGGTTCTCGGCAACTTCGTCGCCCAGCTCATCCTGCCGTGGGCCCTGTTCCTGCCCCAGCCCATCGCGTCGCTGGCGGCGGGCCTGATGATCGCTACCCAGCTGTACCTCGTCGTGAGCGGCAACTACGCCTGGCTCAACTGGCTGACGATCGTCGCCGCGGTCGCGGGCATCTCCGATGACGCCGTCCGGATCGTCCTGCCGTTCCTCCCGGCGGCCGACGGCGCAGGGTTCGCCGCGACGCCGGAGTGGTTCACGATCGCGGTCCTCGGCCTGTCGATCCTCATCGTCGGGCTCAGCTGGTTCCCGGTCCGCAACATGGCGAGCCCGGGCCAGGCGATGAACGCATCGTTCAACGCGCTCCATCTCGTCAACACGTACGGCGCGTTCGGAACGGTCGGGCGGGAGCGGTACGAGCTCGTCATCGAGGGCTCCGCGGCGGAGCGGCCGGCCGAGCCGGACTGGCGCGAGTACCGTTTCAAGGGCAAACCCGACGACCCCCGCCGGCTGCCGCCGCAGGTCGCGCCGTACCATCACCGTCTGGACTGGATGCTCTGGTTCATCCCGCTTTCGCCGGCCTACGGAGGCGCCTGGTTCATGCGGTTCCTCGCCCGGCTGCTCGAGGCCGACCGGCCGACCCTCGCGCTCCTTCGCGGCAACCCATTCCCCGACGGCCGCCCGATGTGGGTCCGGGCCCGCTTCTTCCACTACCGCTTCTCGACCTGGCGAGAGTTGCGGGCGAGCGGCGCGTGGTGGGTCCG
Organism: Candidatus Limnocylindrales bacterium; assembly: GCA_035759195.1. Lineage (GTDB taxonomy): Bacteria > Chloroflexota > Limnocylindria > Limnocylindrales > CSP1-4 > CF-46. The sequence continues at coordinate 14,713 of DASTVH010000090.1, read as the reverse complement.
AACGCCCGTCGAGGACTACGTGCCGCCGGTCCGCCTCGACGACCTGGCACGGGTGCTCGACCGATGACGCCCGGGGATCACGCAGCCCACGCTCGGACGCCGGTCGACGCGGTCGTCGTGGGCAGCGGCCCGAACGGCCTCGCCTCCGCGATCAGCCTGGCCCGCGACGGCCGGCGGGTCACGGTGCTCGAGGGCGCCTCGACTGTTGGCGGCGGGATGCGGACCGCCGAGCTGACGCTGCCCGGCTTCCGCCACGACGTCTGCAGCACCGTCCACCCGTTCGGCCGGATCTCGCCGTTCCTCGCGTCGCTCGACCTTGCCCGCCACGGGCTGCGCTGGGTCGAGCCGCCGGCGGCGATCGGCCACCCATTCGACGACGGAACCGCGGTGCTCGTCCGACGGGACGTCGCGGCGACGGCGGCCCAGTTCGACGTCGGCGGATCCGGCGGCGCCCGGGACGCCGCGGCCTACCGGCGCCTGTTCGGGCCGCTCGTCGAGCACTGGTCGGAGCTCATGCCGGGCATCCTCGGCCCGTTCCGGATCCCGCTCCATCCGCTGCGGGCCGTCCGCCTCGCCATGTTCGGGCTGGACGCCATCCGCTCGGCGACGAGCGTGGCTCGCCGCTTCGAGGGCACCCGGGCCCGAGGGCTGTTCGCGGGCGCCGCCGCCCACTCGATCCTCGGCCTGACCGAGCCGATCAGCGGGGCGGCCGCGCTCGTCATGCTCGCGACGGCCCACGTCGACGGCTGGCCGTCGCCGGAGGGCGGCGCAGCCGAGCTCGCCGCCGCGCTGGAGGCTGAGCTGAACCTGCTCGGAGGACGGATCGTGCGGGACCGCTGGGTGACCCGCCTCGACGACCTGCCGCCCCACGACGTGGCACTCTTCGACGTCGCTCCGCGGCAGCTGGCCTCGATCGCGGGCGATGCGCTGCCGGCGGCCTACCGCCGATCGCTCGAGCGCTACCGCCACGGCGCGGGTGTCTTCAAGCTCGACCTCGCGATCGAGGGCGACATCCCGTGGCGTGCCGCGGAGCTGGCCGAGGCCGGCACCGTCCATGTCGGCGGCACGTTCGAGGAGATCGCCCGGGCCGAGGGGCTCGTGGCGAAGGGCCGCCTCCCCGACCGGCCGTTCGTCCTGCTCGCCCAGACCAGCCGCTTCGACCGGACGCGCGCGCCCGCCGGCCGCAACACGGTCTGGGCCTACTGCCACGTGCCGAACGGCTCGCCGGTCGACATGACCGAGCCGATCCTCGCCCAGATCGAGCGCTTCGCACCGGGCTTCCGGGAGCGGGTCCTGGGGCTCCGGGCGACCGGCCCGGCCGCGCTCGAGGCGGCCAACCCGAACGACGTCGGCGGCGACATCGGCGGCGGGCGGATGGACCTCGGCCAGCTGTTCACGCGGCCGACGTGGCGCTTCGTCGAGCCGTACGCCACGCCGAACCGGTCGATCTACATCTGCTCGGCGGCCACGCCGCCCGGCGGCGGCATCCACGGCATGTGCGGCGCGCACGCAGCCCGCGCCGCGGCCCGCCGGCTCGCGTAGCCGATGGCGGGCCGGCCCCGCCGCGTGACAGGGAGCGAGGCGCCGTCAGCCGCCGGTGACGACGACGAGCCGGTCGAGCCCCGACTCGGCTCCCCACACCTCGCCCGGCCGGCCGTGGAGCTGGCGGACGTCGGCTCCGGGGTCGGGCAGCGCCGCCGCCTCGAAGGTCTCGCTCAGCGGATCGAAGCGGACGATCGCGTTGGCCCCGAAGTCGGTCAGCCAGACGACGTCACGCTCGTCGACGAAGACCGCATAGGCCATCGGCGAGGCGCCCGGCAGGCGCCACTCGCGCCACGAGCCGTCGGCGGGGTCGTGGACGGCGACCTGGCCGGCCTGCCACTCGCTGACCCAGAGGCGCCCACGCGAATCCGACCAGACGCGGCGGGCGCCCTGGCCCGCGGTGGGCGGCTCGACGACCGTCGCGACGCCGCTCTCCGGGTCGATCCGGGCGATGTGGCTACCGGCGAGCGATGCGTACCACACGGTGCCCTCGGGCGTCGACGTGATCCCATACGGCCCGCGGCCGCCGGGCGCGTCGAACACCTTGATGTCGCCGGTCGCGGGGTCCAGCCGCCCGTAGACGCCGTCCTGGCCGGTGAACCAGAGCGTGCCCGCGGCATCGAAGACCGCCGTGTTGAGGTTGGCCCCGCGTCGTTCGGCCGGGAGCGGGAACGCCCGGACGGCCTCGGTCGCCGGGTCGACCCGCACGATCGCGTTGAGGCCGCTGTCGGTGATCCAGGCGGCGCCGTCGGGACCGGTGATCACGCCGTGGGGTGACGACCCGGAGCCCAGGGGGATCTCCCGAACGGTCCCGGTGGCCGGATCGAGATGGCCGAGGACACCCGACCGTTGCCCCGTGTACCAGACGCCGCCGTCGGTCGCCGGCGAGACGTCGTGGGGGTGCGAACCCGCCGGCACTGGCCACTCCTCGAGGGCCAGGGCCACCGGCGAGGGCGACGCGGGCCGGCCGATGGAGGGCGCCGGCGAGCCGGACGGCGTCGCCGTGTTGCCCGCCGCCGAGGGCGTGGCGCCGGACGGCGTCCCGGGTGCGGAGGTCGGGGCGCGCTCCGGCGATCCGCAGGCGCCGAGCAGCGCGAGCGTGACGACGATCGCGACGCCCCGGGCCGCCCGAGGCGTCCGGGCTGGGACGCGCATCGCCGGGAGTCTGCCACGAGTCGCCGCGACGCGCCTCCGCTGATACGGCGGCGAAAGCGGCCGGCGCCGCCGGAGACTCGAGCCGCAACGGTCTGCGCGACACGCTGGCGCGGGACGCGAGGGCGCCCGGCGCATCAGCCGCCACCCAGACGGGAGAGACGAACGATGACCGAGGAACGTCGACACGAGGAGGCCGGCGCGGCCGTGACCCGCCGCGGCACCGAATCCCCGAGCGCTGGCGAGGAACGGGGCGACGGACGGCCGAGTGGCGTGCCAGGCGCAACGGGCGCGAACGTCGAGGGGCGGCCCGCGAGCGTGCGCGATGCGAGGCCCGACCAGGTGCCCCCGGCCGACGCCGTGCCGACGGTCGCCCCCGAGGAGCGCGGCGAGACGCCCGAGACCGAACACGCCCCCGGAGCCGACCTCTAGGCCGTCGGAGGCCGGAATTCGGGATCGCCGCTCGGCCCGTCAGGTCCAGTCGAGCCGGCCGCGGGCCGCCCAGTAGGCCTCGGCCGGTTCGGCGAGCGTGGCGAACCCGTCGAGCTCCGCGGCCGTCAGCTCGACCGCGGTCGCGGCGAGATTCGAGCGCAGTTGGTCGAGGGTCGCGGCCCCCGACAGCACGACATCCGCCCACCGCAGGGCGAGCGCGGCCGCGATCGCGATCGCGTCCGGAGCGACGCCCTGCCGTTCGGCTACAGCCCGGACCGGCTCCGGGACCCGGTCTGCCCGTGCCAGCCGGCCGTTGGCGAGCGCCTCCTTGACGATGACCCCCCACCCCGCCGTGTGGGCCTCGAGGAGGGCCGGCTCGACGGACGGCTCCAGGAGGTTCCACGTCGCCTGGACCGAGGAGAATGGCGACCGGCCGTCGACCCGGACCTCGAGCGCCCGGCGGATCGTCTCGGACTGGCTCGGGCCGCTCACCGACAGGCCCACCGCCGTTCCCGACGCCGAAAGCTCGGCCAGCGCCGCAAGCACGTTGCGATCGTCGAGGATTCCGCTCTCGAGCGTCGCCGAGTGGACCTGGTAGAGGCGCAGGCGATCGCCGAGGATCGCCCGGCTCTCCGCGAGCTGGCGCCGGAAGGCGCCGAGCGAGTGGTCCTTGACCTCGTGGACGGGGGCGTCCATCCGCCACTCGCCGACGTACGTGTAGCCCCACTTCGAGCCGATCGTCGGGACGATCGCGCCGTCGGGCAGGCCCGCCAGCCACGAGCCGACGAAGGATTCGGCGAGCCCGTACGAGCGAGCGACGTCGACGTAGCGGACCCCTGCGGCAACCGCCGCATCGAGGAGCTCGGCGGCGCGGGCCCGGAGGGCGGCGACCCCGCGGTCCTCGCCGAGGTCGGAGGACCGGCCCAGGTTGATGTATGCGGGCCGTCCCACGGCCGCGAGGCCGAGCCCGATCGGGCTCACCGGCAGCCCGCTGGCCCCGAGCGTGCGCTCCTCCATCGCGCGCCCGGGCGCCGTCGACGGCCGCTCGCCGCCAGCCGGCCGACGCCGACCGGGCTCGCCGGTCGTCATCCCGCTCCGGCCTCCGCGGGTCCCGCCGCCGGTCTGGCGGCCGGAATCGCGGCCCGGTCGAGCAGCCATGCCCTCACCCCGAGGCGGATGTTCGCGCCGAAGCGGGCCTCGACGACGTTGACGATCGCATCGGGGCTGCCGTCGGCGAACGAGACGATGACGCTCCCGAGCGGATACGCGCGATCGAGGCGGCGCGTCGGGCAGTCGAACGTGTCGCCACACACGATCGAGTCCCAGGCGCTCGCGGCGACGACCTGCGGAGCGTCGGGCGGCACGACGCTGAGCGCGGCCGCGACCACGCGACGGCAGGTTGCCGGAACCAGCCCGCGGCACTCGAGGTCGCCCGGCAGCGGCCGCGGCGACGGCGCGGACGTCGCTGACGAACCTGTCGGCGTCGGGGCGGCCGGCATCGCGCGCGCGGCGCCGGAGTTCCGCGGCGACCGATCCGTGCCCGGCTCGGCCGGCCCGGCCACGGCGGCCAGCGCTGCTGCCACGACGACGAGGCAGGCCCCGACGAGCACGGCGGGCACGTCCCGCCGACCGCGAGTCCCGCCGACGGCCCCGACCGGGACCTCGTACCGCATGGCCGAACCGTACTCCGCCCGGCAATGCCGGACCCTCCGGCTCGCCTCACCTATCCTTCGGACATGGCGCTCTACCGACTCGATTCGCCAGGTGAGCTGTCGTCGCCGACCCTCGTCGCGGCATTCGACAGCTGGATCGACGCGGGGAGCGCGTCATCGACGGCCGCGGAGCACATCGCGGCGGACGGCCGGGTCGTCGCCGAGTTCGACGGCGACCGCCTGTTCGACTACCGGGCCCGACGCCCGACGCTCGAGATCGTCGACGGGCGCTTGGTCGAGCTGACCTGGCCGGCGCTCGTCGTTCGCCATCGGCGGATCGCCGGCCGCGACGTCCTCGTGATGACCGGTGCCGAACCCGACTTCCGCTGGCAATCGTTCGCCGACGCGGTCGTCGAGCTGGCCGGTCGCCTCGACGTGGCGTTGTGGATCAGCCTCGGTGCCATCCCGGCCGCCGTGCCCCACACCCGCCCGATCAACATCCTCGGCTCGACCTCCCGCGACGGGCTGCTGCTCGGCGACATCGCGGCCGGTCCGGCCGGGACGCTCAGGGTGCCATCGGCTGCCATCTCGGTGCTCGAGCACGCGATCGCCGCTGCGGGGGTCCCCGCGATCGGCTACTACGCCCAGGTGCCCCACTACGTCTCCGGCCCGTATCCGGCCGCCGCGGTCGAGCTGCTCCGGACGGTCGGCCGCCACCTGGGCAGCGAGATCCCACCCGGCGAGCTGGCCGAGGACGCTCGGCAGCTGCGCGATCGCCTCGACGCCGCGACCGCACTCGAGGAGACGACCCGGGCCTACGTCGCCCGGCTCGAGTCGATGGTCGACGAGGAGCGACTGCCGTCGGGCGACGACCTCATCTCCGAGATCGAGCAGTTCCTCCGGGACCGCGGCAGCGAGGGTCGCGAACGGACCTGACGAGCCACGGCGCCCGCGAGCGGCGTCAGGCGTCCTCGGGCTCGAGCTCCGCGAGGAGCGCCGCGATCTCGCGGGCGTTCGTCGTGCCGTAGTTCGCGTAGCAGTTGTTGAACATCAGGTGAACCTCCTTCGTCTCCTTGGCGACGTCGGCGATCCGGGGCACCCATTCGGCGAGCTCGTCCCGCGAGTAGAGGTACCGGAACCGCTCGGCCGGGGTGATGCCCTTCTTCTCCCACGTCTCGGCGTTCCGGCCGTGGAAGCGGACGAGGGCGAGATCCGGCGAGGTCACCATCACGTCGGGCGGCACCGAGCTCTTGAAGCCCTGCGGCTCGTCGACCATGACGAACGGGATCCCTCGGTCGGCGAGGAACCGGAAGGTTCGGTCGGCGTTCTTCTCGTTGAGCCATGAGCCGTTGCGGAACTCGACGGCGGCCTGCCAGCCGTCGAGCCGCTCGACGGCCTCCTCGATCTGGGCCCGGTTCTCCGACGAGGGAAAGACCCACTTCGGGTACTGGAGCAGGATCGAGCCCAGCTGGCCGCGGTCGGCGAGCGGCTGGAGGCCCTCGCGGAACATCGACCAGACGGCGTCCTGGAGTTCGCCGGGCAGGTCCTTGGCGTAGATGCGCGGCTTGGCCTTGAGCTCGTCGGGCAGCTCCTCGCGAATCGACTTCGGCAGCCGCTTCGTCTCGGTGCCCTGGCCCGTCATGAGCGCATGGGCCTTGATGTCGAACGTGAAGTCCGGCGGCGTCCGGTCGACCCACAGCTGGGCGGTCCGCTCCGCCGGCAGCGCGTAGTAGGTCGCGTCGACCTCCACGACCGGGAACGTCGACGCATAGTGATGCAGCCGCTCCTCCGCCGTGTCGGCGCCCGTGGGATAGAAGACGCCGGCTGCGGTCATCGTCGGGTCCGTCCACGAGGCGGTGCCGACGAGCACCCGACCGCGGCCGCCGAGCTCGATCGGCTCGGCCGCGGCGTTCTCGATCGGGGCCACCCTGGCGGCGGCCCGATCCGGGCCCGGGTCGTGCGCCTCGAGCATGAAATCGGTCATCTGGTCTGATCCTCCGGCAGCAGGTCGTCCAGTATCGCGCACGAACCTGACGAATCCTGTCAACAACAGCCGTATCCTTGCTCCGTGCGTGCGAGCCGCCTCGTCAACGTCCTGCTGCTTCTCCAGACCCGCAGCCGCATGACGGCCGCGGAGCTTGCCGAGGAGCTCGAGGTCTCCGTCCGCACGATCTACCGCGACGTCGAGGCGCTCGCCGAGGCCGGCGTCCCGATCTACGCGGAGCGCGGACCGCACGGCGGCGTCCGCCTGGTCGACGGCTACCGGACCCGCCTCACCGGCCTCACGGCCGACGAGGCCGAGGCGGTGTTCCTCTCCGGGGTGCCGGGTCCCGCGGCCGAGCTGGGGCTCGGGACGGTCGTCGCGGCCGCCCGCCTCAAGGTCATGGCGGCGCTGCCCCCGGAGCTCCGGGCCAGGGCCGGGCGGGTCGCCGAGCGATTCCACCTCGATGCCCCCGGCTGGTTCCAGCCGGACGAGCGGCTGCCCCACCTCGAGTCCCTGGCCGGGGCCGTCTGGGACACGCGCCAGGTCAAGGTCCGCTACCGGCGAGGCGAGCGTTCGGGAGAGGTCGACCGGCTGCTCGAACCGCTCGGCCTGGTGCTGAAGGGCGGCATCTGGTACCTGGTCGCCCGCTCGGGCGAGGACATCCGGACGTACCGCGTGTCGCGGGTCCTGGAGGTTGAGGTGCTTCCCGAACGGTTCGAGCGGCCCGACGCGTTCGATCTCGCCGCCCACTGGGCGAGCTCGACCGCGGCGTACGAGCGCGACCGCGACATGATCGACGTCGTGTTCCGGGTGCCGGTCGCGCGGACCGATGCGCTCGGCGACGCCGTGGGAGCGCGCTTCCTGTCCCAGGCCAGCCGCCTCGCCGACCCCAGCCCCGACCACATGCGGGTCCGGGTCAGATTCGACTGGGTCGACGAGGCGGTCGTGGCGGCGTTGCGGCTCGGTGGCGATGCGGAGGTCATCGACCCGGCCTGGCTGCGCCGTCTCGTGGTCGAGTCGGCCGAGTCGATCCTGTCGACCTATACCGTCGGATCGGTGGCCGGCCGGCCCGGCTGACGGACCGGCCGGACCGGCCGGTTCCGACGGCCCCCCGGGCCCGTCCGGAGCCAGGTCCACGGCTCGGGTTCGGGCGGCTCGACGGCCGTCACCAGGCGGGCCCGCTCGGCCTCCGCGATCGCTCGTTCGCGGTCCGCCTGGATGGCCTTCAGGAGCTCGTCGATGAGCATGGTCTCCCCTTTCCCAGGTCTTCGCTGTCGTCGTCGATGCCCCCGAACCGTACCCGTCAATGTGTCCAGAACCTGTCAGGAATGGCCCAAAGCCGACGAGTCGTAATGCCGTTGCCACGAGTAGCCTCCCCGAGCCCCCTGTCGCGCGGGGCGCGGGTGACCGATGATGGCCCGCGCCGGCGTGTGGGCCGGTCCAGGAGGATCACCAGATGACGTTCAACCCAGGAGCGCGGCTCGACCCCGATCAGGTCAGTGACGTCCGCGGGCGGTCGATGGGTGGCGGGCGCGGGCTGGCCGTCGGCGGCGGCGGGATCGGCATCGTGATTGCCCTCGTCTACCTGCTGCTCGGTGGCGACCCGTCGGCCCTCGTCACCCCCGAGTCCGGCGGCGCCGTCGAACCCAACGCGTCGGTCCTCGAGGAGTGCAAGACCGGCGCCGACGCGAACGCGCGCGCTGATTGCCGGATCGTCGGCTTCGTCAACAGCATCCAGGACTACTGGACCGACTCCTACCGCAGCAGCGGCGGGACGTACCGCCCGGCCGAGCTGTACCTCTTCAGCGGGGGCGTGAACACCGGGTGCGGCTCCGCCAGCTCGGCGGTCGGCCCGTTCTACTGCCCGCCGGACCAGTCGATCTACATCGACCTGGGTTTCTTCGAGGACCTGCAGTCGCGGTTCGGCGCGAGCGGCGGGCCGCTGGCCGAGGCCTACGTGGTCGCCCACGAGTACGGCCACCACATCCAGAACCTGGAGGGGATCCTCCAGGCCGGGGGCGGCGGCAGCGGCGCCGAGAGCCGGGCCGTCCGAACGGAGCTCCAGGCCGACTGCCTCGCCGGCATCTGGGTCAGCCACGCCGCGTCGACTGGCTACCTCCGTGAGCCGAGCCAGGAGGAGGTCAACCAGGCCCTGAGCGCCGCGGCCGCGGTCGGCGACGACCGGATCCAGTCGAAGACGCAGGGCCAGGTCAACCCCGAGGCCTGGACGCACGGGTCCTCGGAGCAGCGCCAGCGCTGGTTCCTGACGGGCTATGAGTCCGGGGACCCAGCCGCCTGCGACACGTTCCGGGGCGACATCTGAACCGGCTCGAACCGGTGACGGAGGCGTCGGACCGGAGCGGCACGGGCCGCGACGCTCGGAGCGACGGGGGCGGTGCAGCGGGGCGCGCGCTCGCGGGCGAGGTCGTCGGCGAGAGCCGCTCGGAGCGCTTCCGGGCGTTCGAGCGCCGGTACGCGGCGGTGAGCCGCGTCCTCGACGACCTCGTGCCGATTCCCGGCACGAACCAGCGCATCGGGCTCGATCCGGTCATCGGCCTCGTGCCGTGGGTCGGCGACCTCATCTCGGCGGGCGTCGGCTTCTGGCTGATCGCGGAGGCCGCCAGGTTCCGGATCCCGACCGTCGTGCTCGTCCGGATGGTCCTGAACACGCTCGTCGACCTGGCCGCCGGGGCGATCCCGATCCTGGGCGACCTCTTCGACGTCGTCTCACGCTCCAACAGCCGGAACCTCGCCCTGTTCCGGCGTCATGCCACGGACCCCGACGCCTCGACCACGAGCCATACGGCGTTCCTGGCCGGGTTGCTCCTCCTCGTGGTCGGTCTCGTGTGGCTCGTGGCCGTCGCGATCGGCTGGCTGCTCTCGATCGAGATTCCTGTCCCGTAGCGACGCCTCGCGTCGGACAATGCCGTTCGAGCGGCGGACGGGCGACGCGGTTCGTCCGGTGCGGGTCAGGCCGAGAGGCGCTCCTCGACGACGGCGAGCGCCTCGGTCAGCGTCCGGTCGCGGGCCGTGCTGGCCGCCTCGATGCGCAGCCGGACCGGGATGGCCGCGCCGGCGAACCAGACCTCGCAGGCGCGCCGGGCTCGCTCGACGTACCCTCGGGCGTCGCGTTCGCTCGTCTCCGGCAGGAGGGCGTGGAAGCGATTCGGGGCGACCCGGGCGATCCGATCGCTCGCCCGGGCCTCGCGGCGAAGCGTGTAGCCGATCGGGCCGGCGAGACGGTCGATCTCGTCGAGGCGGGCTCGGCGGGCAGTCTCGGCGGCGGGCCCGATGCGGGTCGGCTCGTCCATCGTGAACTCGACCGCCACGACCGTCGCCGGCCGGCCGTAGCGCTCGGCACGGACGGCCTCACGCTGGACGGCGGCCACGAAATCGGTCCGGGTGTCAAGCGGCCGATCTGCCTGGGGCGGGGCCGGAACGGGTCGGCGGCCGCCTGTCCGATTGCGCGACCGCGGACCTGACAGGAACTCCTCGATCTTCTCGGTGACCCGCTGATCGTCCGCGTGGCGGACGACGAAGCGTCGCGGGCGGCCGTGCCGGGTTGGCGGCGGGGCGGAGGGATCGTCGGGCATGGACTCTCGTGGTCGGCGTTCCGGTGGTTTCGGCCAAGGATACCGGCGAGGTGCCGATCGGGCCGGGCGTCCCCACGGACCGTGACGGGCGGCCGGGCCGGCGGGGGCGCACGGTCCTCCCCTGCCCCGGACCATGCATCGGGTTGACGTCCGGCTGCGAGGGCCCACCATGGCGGCGTGCGCTCTCGCCGGCCGCTCGCCCTCGCCGCCGCCCTGACCCTCTCGATCGTCGCCAACGTCCTGCCGGCCGCGGCCGTCGTCTACGAGTTCCCGCCGGGGTTCCTCGGCTTCCACACCTACCAGGAGATGGCCAATGAGACGGCCGCCGCGGCCGCCGCCTACCCGGCGATCGTCCGGCGCTTCTCGATCGGCCGCTCGTACCAGGGCCGCGAGCTGTGGGCGGTCAAGGTCTCCGACAACGTCGCGACCGACGAGCCCGAGCCGGAGGTCCTCTTCGACGGCCTCCACCACGGCGACGAGCACATGAGCCAGGAGATGACGCTTGCGATCCTGCGCTGGCTGACGACCGGATACGGTTCCGACGCCCGGATCACCGCCCTCGTGAACAGTCGGGAGATCTGGATCGTGTTCGGGCTCAACCCCGACGGCGCGACGTACGACATCGCGAACCGGACGTGGCACCACTGGCGCAAGAACCGCCAGCCGACGCCCGGGTCGACCGCGATCGGGACGGACCTGAACCGCAACTACGACTACCGCTGGGGATGCTGCGGCGGCTCGTCGGCGAATCCGACGTCTTCGCGGTACCGCGGACCGTCGCGTTTCTCGGCGCCCGAGTCACGAGCCCTGCGCGACTTCGTCATCAGCCGGGTTCTACCCGGGGGTCAGCAGATCCGGACCGCAATCAGCTTCCACACGACGGGCCGCCTCATCCTCTACCCGTACGGCTACACGATGACCGACGTGCCCGACGACATGAGCCCCCTCGACCAGCGCACGTTCGTCGCGATGGCCAAGGCGATGGCGGCGACGAACGGCTACAAGCCCGAGCAGGCGAGCGATCTCTACATCTCGTCGGGGACGTCGCGCGACTGGCTCTACGGGCGCTACCGGATCTTCTCGTTCACGTTCGAGCTCTCGCCCAACACCGCGGCCTACCCGTCGGACGAGTCCATCCCGACCGAGACCGAGCGGAACCGCGAGGCGATCCTCTACGCGATCGACCTCGCCGACTGCCCCTACCGGGCGGTGGGCCAGCCGGTCCGCCGCTGCAGCGTCGTCGCGGCCGGCGGCTGAGCCGGCAGGGCTCAGGCCCGCTTGCCCTGCGCCCGGAGCTCCGCCTTGTAGGCGCGCTTGCCGGCCTGGTACGTCGCGAGCGCCTCGGCCGAGTCGACGTCGCCGAGCGTCATGTGGCGTGGTGCGAACGCCTCCCAGCCCGACGGTGCGACCTTGAGCTGCTTGCCGAGGATCGCGACGAGCGTGCCGGCCTTCATCGGCCCGATGCCCGGCAGGGCAAGGAGCCGCTCGTGGAGGTCCTTGCCGTCGGTCGCCTCCGTCCAGACCCGCCGGGCGTCACCGCCGTAGCGCTCGGCGATCGCCGCGCACAGCTCCTGGGTCCGGCGGGCCATGTTGCCGGGGAAGCGGTGGAGCGCCGGCCGTTCCCGGAACGCGGCATCGAGCCGCTCCGGCTCCATCGCGGCGATCGTCGCCGCGTCGAGCCCTCCGATCCGGCGGCGCAGCTCGAGCGGACCGCTGAAGGCCTTCTGGAGCGGGACCTGCTGGTCGAGGACGAACCCGATGAATAGCGCGAGCGGGTCGCTCACGAGGAGGCGATCGGCCTCGTCGTCGCCGGTGAAGGGCAGTCGGTCGGTCGCGGGCGTCGCGGGTGTCGCACACATGACTGCGATGATAGCGCCGGGCATCCTCTCAACTGGCGCTTTGCCCATCACGGCGCTCCACGCCGATCGTTAGGATCGGACGATGGCCGAGCACATCGTCATCGACGCCGGCGCGGTCCTCGACGTGCGGATCGGCCGATCGCTGGCGAACCACCGCATCCTCATCGACGGCGACCGGGTCGAGGCGGTCCTCGAGCCGGACGAGGCGATCCCGGACGATGCGCGACGGATCGACCTCGGCGGCTTCACGTTGCTGCCGGGGCTCATCGATTGCCACACCCACCTCGTCGGCGAGCTCGAGTTCAGCGGCGTGCCCGGCGCCTCCATGTCGGCGGCCGAGGAGGCGTTCGTCGGCGTCCGTAACGCACGGGCGACGCTCCAGGCGGGGTTTACGAGCGTGCGCGACGTCGGGACGTTCCGGGCCTTCGTCGACGTCGCGCTCCGCGACGCGATCGAGAGTGGCTGGGTCGCCGGCCCGCGCATGCAGGCCGCCGGCGCGTACATCACCGCACCCGGTGGCGGCGGCGAGGTCACCGGGCTGGCGCGCGACATCGTCCTCCCGGCCGACCTTCGCTTCGGCGTCGTCCGGACGCCGGCCGAGGCTCGCCAGCGCGTCCGCGACCTTGCCGCCGGGGGCGCCGACGTGATCAAGCTCATCGTCACCGGCGCCGTGCTCACCCGCGGGACGCGGCCCGGCGTCGTGGAGCTCGATGAGCCGACGGTCCGGGCCGCCGTCGAGGAAGCCACGGCCCACGACCTGTTCGTCGCTGCCCATGCCCACGGGGCGGAGGGCATCAGGATCGCCGTCCGAGCGGGCGTCCGCTCGATCGAGCACGGCTCGCTCGTCGACGACGAGGGGATCGCGCTCCTCGCGGGCTCGGGCACGTACCTCGTGGCCGACCTCTACGACGGGGACTGGATCGCCGAGGTCGGCCGGCGCGACGGCTGGCCGGCGGAGACGATGCGCAAGAACGACGAGACGACCGACGCCCAGCGGGCGGGCTTCCGGACGGCGGTCGAAGCGGGTGTGCGGATCGCCTTCGGCACCGACAGCGGCGTGTACCCGCACGGCCGGAACGCCCGGCAGTTCGCCTACTACGTGGAGTACGGGCTGAGTCCGCTCGAGGCGATCAGGTCGGCGACCATCCATGCAGCCGAGCTGATGGGCTGGCCGGACCGTGTCGGGGCGATCGAGCCGGGCCTGGCCGCCGATCTCGTGGCGGTGGCCGGCGATCCGCTGGCCGACGTCGCGCTCCTGACCGATGTCGCGTTCGTCATGAAAGGCGGGTCGGTCGTGCGCGACGCGCGGGATCCGGCGTCGGACCGAGCCGCCGGCGCCGCTCCGCGCTCGGAATGGTCCCCGGATGCGTAGAAGGCCGCAGGATCCGCACGGGAGGGCCTTCCTGGGCCGCGTCTACTCGCCCTGGTGATGATCGGACGCCAGAAGGCGGTCAGGCCGCCGGTCCATCGGGCCGGGTAAACCTCCACGGAATATCCCGGTCGGCGGCGGCCGCGCGGGCCCGGTCGCCGGCCGGGATCGCCGTCTCGGCGGCGCCGAGGATCGCGGTCCCGAGCGAGATGAGGCCCCGCCCGAGGCTCGTCCGGGCCCGGTTCGGCAGTCCCGGCGAGGGGGCGGTCGTGGCGGCGAGGAACCGTTCGGTCCGGATGGATTCGATCTGGCGATCGAGCTCTTCGCGACGGAGGCGAGCTGCGTCGTAGCTGTCGTTCATCGGGAGTCTCCTTCAAGCTTCATTCGAGGGTGATTCGGACGCTTTCGTCGTCGTCGTCCACGGCGACGAGCGGGCCCGTCAGGCCATGGTCGAGGGCTTCGCGGATCCGCCTGACCGTGTCCTCGGAGAGGCCCGGGACGCGATCGAGCGCCATCCGGCCGAAGGCCAGGGGGACGCGCAGGTTCACGATGCTCCGACCTCCTCCGGTCACCTGGATCCGGAGGGCATGTGGCTGGCGACCAGCCGGCTCGTCGGCGGCCTCGGCCTCGCCAGGGTCGTCGTCGGCGCCGGCGCCGGCGGCCCCGAGGGCATCGAGCACGGGTGCTGCCTCCTCGGCGGTGAGGCGTCCCTCGGCCACGAGCCGGAGGACCTCCTCGATGGGATCAGACATCGCCCGCCTCGTCGAGCCGGGCGAGGCGGTCGGTCGCCTCGGCGATGTCGATCTCGCCCCGCTCCAGCTCGCGGAGGATGGCGAGGCGGGCGCTCTCCGGGTCGTCGAGCGTGTCCGGGTGGAGTGTGTCCGGGCTCGTGGCGTCTCTCGAGCGTGGCCCGGGCGGCTCCGGCGCCTCCGGGCGCTCGGGCGGCTCGGGCGGCTCGGGCGCCTCGGGCGGCTCAACCGGCTCGGGCGGCTCGGGCGGCTCGGGCGGCTCGATCATCGTGGAGCGCGCTCCGCCGCCGACGACCCGCAGATCGCCCGAGACCGACTTGAACTGGACCTCGATCGTGCCGTCGCCGATGACGATCGAGCGGCGCCCCGGCCGGCCCCCGG
>DASTVH010000089.1:0-5398 GCA_035759195.1 Candidatus Limnocylindrales bacterium | reverse complement strand
CGTGGACAGGATCTTGACGACGGTCGTCTTGCCCGCCCCGTTCGAGCCGAGCAGCGCGAAGATGCTGCCGCGCGCGACGTCAAAGTCCACGCCGCGCAGGACGTGGAGCTGCTTGTAGGACTTCTCCAGGCCCCGCACCTGCACCGCGGGGCCCTGGATCTGAGTTGCTGTCATGGGTTCTCCTGTTCTCGTTGGATGCGCTCGGAGGGGTGGATGAGTCGTCCCCGGTTCCTCGAGCTCTGGTCCTTTGTTACCGCCGTCAGCATACGGCGTAGACTCAGTGGCGCAGTCTAGGTATGCGGCGTATACTTGTCAAGTGATGAATCAGCCGAACGCCACCGGGCACGTGCCGCCGATTGGGCGGCGCGGCCTGACCCGTGAGGCCGTCGTGGCCCGTGCGATCGAGATCGGTACCGCCGAGGGCCTCGAGGCGGTCAGCCTGCGGCGTCTCGCGCAGGAGCTCGGGGTCACGCCGATGGCCCTCTACCGCCACGTTCGCGACAAGCAGGATCTCGTCAACGCCATGACGGAGGTCGTCCTCGACGGAATCGACGCCACCGCCGGCTTCCGACCGGGGATGGACTGGACCGAACGGATACGCCTGGCGATCGACAGCTACAAGGAGCAGATCGACGCGCGTCCGCTCGCCCTTCCCCTCAGCATCGCGTACACCGGCGAGGGGCCGCCGGCCTTCTGGAAGGTTCTCGAGGACCTGCTGGCCATCCTGCTCGATGCGGGCTTCGGGCGACGGGAGGCGATCGTCCTGATCCGCATGATCTCGAACCTCCTCGCCGGCTACCTGCTGCTCCTCCAGCAGGGCGCCCCATCGGACACGGGGCTCGACGTCCACCAGGTCGACCTGTTGCGACGGCGCTTCGCACTCGCGCAGCTGAGCCTGCCCCGCGACGAATTTCCGAACTTGGTCGAGAGTGCCGAGGACACGGCCGAGATCTGGCTATCCGACCCGGACCGCTGGTGGCGGAGCACGGTCGACCTGATCACATTCGGCCTGGAGCGAATGCTCGAGCGCAGCCTCGAAGGTTCACGGCGGCCTTGAAGTACCCGTAACTCCTGTCCGGCTCGACTGATCCTGTGGTGCACGCACCGAATGCGACCCGGGAAGATCCCGGGCCGCATCGGGCGTACGAGGGGGCGGACCCTAGGGGCAGGTGAGCTCGGGATTCCAGTCCACGAACATCCCGGCCGGATTGTGGCTCCAGACCCAGACGTGCTGGATGTAGAAGCCCACGGCCGGAACGAGGATGTGCATCTGCATGCCGAGGACGGTCGGCGGCTGTGAGACCCCGGGTGGGTTGGAGCCAGATCCGGGGACGACATACTCGACGGCGACCAGCTTGAGCTGCCCTTCGGGGCCCGACGTGTAGACGAGCCCTTCTGGATGTCCCACATCGACCACGAGATCGTCGATCAGCGCCTTATTGAAGTAGTGGTAACCCATGACCCCGGCGGTGGGGTGCGCGATGCAGCCGGTGATGATCCGGTCCCCGGCACCGTTCACATAGCCGAGCTCATATCCGGCCTTCCTGGCCGCATCGACGTCGTGGAACCGGGCTGTGGCCTCTCTGACCACGGCGACGAGATCCTGTCGTCCGGTCGTCGCCACGACATTGCTCCCGAGGGCGACGACGCCGACGACGGCGATGAGCATCGCGAGCCTGATCTGCGCGCGCATGTGTTCACTCCTAAGAAGAGGGTGTGGTCGTAGAGAACCGCTCCGGGGATGTGCGGGACGGGAGCCAATTCCGGTGGCCCAGGCTCGGCCCCGCGCGGGTTCGGTCAGGGCGCGGCGAGGCGCTGCCAGTCGGGAAGGTTCGTCGCGCTCCAGGTGGCCTCGACGGACGGGCCTCCAGTGGGATCGACGAGCAGCATCTTGCCGCCATCCGTGAGAAGAACCAGGTGCGTGCCGTCAGGCGCCCAGCGGGCGAGCAGCCCTCTGGAGCCCGCGACCAATCTTGTCTGGGGGGCAGGGTCCCCGGTCCCGACGGCGTAGAACCCGTCAGGACCGGCGAAGGCGATCCGCGCACCGTCGGGCGACCACCTCGGGAGGACCGACTCGACCGTCGTGATGGCACGTGGCGTCCCGCCAGCGGTGGGGACGAGGAAGATCTTGAGGGTGCCGGACTCGTCGCGCCACTGGAACGCGACCTCCGACCCATCCGGGGACGGGGCGAAGTAGAGCCCGCTCCAATCCGCGGCTGCTGTGCCCGGCGGCGGAACCAGCATGTGGCTACCAGTCCCATCGGCACGAGCGACAACGAGGCCGTAAACGTTAGGGACCTCGCCCGGCGTGCGGAACAGGATCTCGCGCCCGTCCGGAGGCACCCAGACCGCGTCCTCCGCCCGGATGCCGAGGTCGAGCACGCGTGCGGCACTCCCATCGACCGGCACGATCGCCACCATGCCGGGGCCGGTGTCGTTTCCGCTGACGAGGATGGAGCTGCCGTCCGGTGACCAGTCGATCGCCCCGACGTCAGCGAGCCCGGTCGTGGACAGCTCGGCGACGCCTTGTCCGTGGGCATCGGCGACGAACAGCCCTCGCCGGCCGCCGTCCTCGCGGTAGAAGGCGAACCTCGTACCGTCCCGGGAGAAGACCGGATCCGAATCGATGGTCGGACCACCGATCGCGAGAGTCCGATCGCCCGTGGCAGGGTCGATCAGGTAGATGTCGCCGCCATCACCCACGACCAGCGCGCCGTTCGCGGCCGGACCGAACGCAGGCGGAAGGCGGCGCTGGCCGCCGACGTACAGGGCCATGGCGGCAGCGAGCAGCAGGGCGAGCGCCGCCAGGAGGCCGAACGTCCGCCACGGCACCGGACTGATCGTCTGTCGAGTGAGCGTGATCACGCCCATGGGGAGCCACCTTTCGGGGAACGTCCAGGCCGGTCGCTGTCGCGTGGTCGCGATCCGCCGGACGATGTCATCTCGGTAGGAAGGGGCGGACTCGGGATACAAATCCGCGAGGAGGTCGGGCAGATCGCGCTCGAAGCGCGTTCCCATCGTCATGCGACCTGCCCTCCCGGGACGACGGTCGGGCCAGCAGGCGGCTCGAGAACGCCGCTGCGCATCGTCTCCAGTGCGTAGTGCAGCCGGGACTTTGCTGTGCCCAGCGGGATGCCGAGCACCTCGGCGACTTCGCGCAGCGGCAGGTCGAGCAGGTAGTGCAAGGCGACGACGGCGCGCTGGGCGGGATCGAGGGTACGCAGCGCCTGGTCGAGCAGGTCTCGGCGCACGAGGTCGCCCGACGAATCAGGCGACCCCGGCAGGTGCAACGGATCGAGCGCAACTTCGACGGCTCGGCGACGGCGCCGCCGAGCCTGGTCGAGGCACGCATGAACGGTCAAGCGATAGAGCCAGGCATCGAACCGCCCGGGGTCGCGCAGGCCCCGGATGTCGCGCCAGGCTCGGAGAAGGGCGTCCTGGACCGCGTCTTGCGCAAGCTCACGGTCGCGGAGGATCAGCCGGGCCGCTGCGTCCAGCCGCGCAATGGCCGAATCGACAAGCTCGGCGAAGGCGTCATGATCGCCTTGCTGCGCCCGTTCGATCAGACCGTGCTGGTCCACACGTGCCTCGGCTGCCGCGCGACCGACTCGGTCGCGCCCTACAGCCTATGGCGTCGCCGCTACCCCAAAGGTTCATCGGCGGGCGGAATCGCCGGCGAACCGTCGCGACACGCGCCAGCCCTTCCGCCGTGGCGCTCACGGTGCGTGGAATTCGGTCGAGTCCACGACCGGGGTCGACCGACTATGGCGTGAAGGCGACGCTGGCGGCACCCGGGGTACGTCGGTGTGGCCGGCCACGGACGTACGGGGAGGCACTGATCGGTCGGGCAGGCCTGCCCAGCGAACAGGTCGGCGCGAATATGTGCGATCCGCCCGCAAGACCTGGTGGACGATTGCCCGGCGACGTCACCGTGCCGTCGATGTCAGGCCAGGACGAGCGTATGCGCCGGGTAGACCTCGGGCACGTCCGTTACGCCGACCTCCTGAAGGATCGGCATGATGATCTCGCCGAACTTTGCGGCCGCGTCCTCGGACTCCCAGAGGTCTACGACGCGAAATCCGGTCTTGCCCTGTCCGGCTGCGTGGACCAGGAGCCCTTCGACAGGCCAATCCGTGGGTGCCTCGAGGCGGGCCTTGCCCCCGGTGATCTTTCGCACTGCTTCTTCATAACGCTCCTGGGTGAGCGTCGGGCCCTGGTGTACGAGGACGACAGGCATCGCGAGCTACTCCTCTGCGGACGAGTGACAGAACGGCGCGGTCTCGAATGAACCGACGAATCGGGCCAGCGACGCCATCAACATCTCGTGCGTCGACCTCCATGCTACGGCACGCGCAACCGCCGGCGGGGAGATCGAGTGGTATCGGGTACGCACTTGAGGTCCGACCGTGGATTCAGCTTGACCTTGGGCTTTGCGTGAGCGATCTACCTAGGTGGCGGCTCGACGCGTGAAGGTCAGATGCGTCACTCCGCTCGGCGAGGAGACGGCCTCGATCGCGTAGTCCTGCTCGAGGCCCTCAAGCCCGTCCCACAGGCGTTCGCCCCGGCCCAGCAGGATCGGAACGACCGCCAGGTGCATGTGGTCGACGAGCCGGTCAACAAGGAACTCGCGGATGGTGGTCGCACCGCCACCGATCCGTACGTCCTGGCCGCCGGCAGCCTCGCGGGCCGTCCCGAGCACCTCGGCAGGCGATGCGTCGATGAAATGGAACGTCGTGCCCCCCTCCATCTCGATCGAGGGGCGAGGGTGATGGGTGAGGACGAAGACCGGTGTGTGGAACGGCGGGTTGGAACCCCACCAACCCTTCCACTCCGCGTTCTCCTGCCATCCCGGCGGGCCGAACTTGCCGGCCCCCATGATCTCGGCGCCGACGCCGACATCGTGCAGCCGGGTGAGGGCGTCGTCGATGCCGCCGGAGCCGCCGGGCAGGCCGGCCCTCTCGTTCCACCATCGGGTGACGAACATCCATTCGTGCAGCCGTTCGCCGGCGTGCCCGAACGGTGCCTCGAGGCTCTGGCCTTCGCCGGTGCCGAAACCGTCGAGCGAGATGGAGAAGAATTGAACGCGGGCGAGTGACATGGGTCGTGCTCCTTGGCCGTCGGCCGGTCAATTTCGGGCTTCGCCGGATTGATCGGCCATGAAGCAATCGTCGCGGTCCGTCGACATGGCGTCCAATGCCAACGCCACCCGTACTCACGGTCGTACCTTGAGAGCCGACGGCCCGGGCGACCGGATCGTCTACGACGCGAACGCTCCGGAGTGGCGGACGCTGGAGGACCCAGCGGGCAATCAGGCGGACATCGCTCCGGCTGACTCGACCTGATTGCGGACCCAGGACGGTGACCGTGGCCGACCGAACCAGCGAGATCGAACTGAGCC
>DASTVH010000088.1:0-8930 GCA_035759195.1 Candidatus Limnocylindrales bacterium | reverse complement strand
GGTCCGGTCGTTGACCGAGAGCTTGCGCAGGATCGAGCTCATGTGGTTCTTGACAGTCTGCTCGCTGATCGAGAGGGCGTAGGCGACCTGCTTGTTCGTCATGCCCTGGGCGATGTTGTCGAGGATCTCGACCTCGCGCGGCGAGAGCGGGGCGAAGATCGGAGCAGCCTCCTGGCCGTACACCGCGAGCTCGCGGAACTCCTTGAGGACGCGCGAGGCGACGGCCGGCTTGGCGAAGACCTTGTCGTTGATCAGGTACTCGCCGGTGACGACGCGGCGGATGATCGTGACGAGGTCGTCGGGGCCGACGTCCTTGAGGATGAACGCCGCGGCGCCTGCCTTGATGGCATCGAACAGGGCGTCCTCGTCTTCGGAAACGGCGAGGACGATGATCCCGGTCGAGGGCAGCTCGCGTTTGATCCGCTGGGTCGTCTCGATCCCGCCGGGCGCCGGCAGGGAGAGGTCCATGAGGATGATGTCGGGCGAGGTCTCGAGGGCCCGATCGATCGCGCTCCGGCTGTCGTCGGCCTCGCCGACGACGTCGAAGTCCGCCTCCCGGCCGAGGATGTTCGCGATGCCGACGCGGAAGAGCGCGTGGTCGTCGACGATCAGGATCTTCGTCCGCTCCCCGTCGCCGCGCCGATCGGGGCCGCCACGGCGGCGTTCCGGTCCCGAGTAAGTCATCAGCCGCTCTCCTCTGCTCCCATCGGGATCGCGAGCCGCACGATCGTGCCCCCGTCCGGTCGGGAGTGCACCTCGAAGCGGGCACCGACGAGTTCTGCGCGCTCTTGCATGAATTGGAGGCCGAAGTTCCGGCGCCCCCGAGCCGCAACCGCTCCGACGTCGAAGCCGCGACCATCGTCGCGGACGGTGAGGACCCAGTCATTGTCCTCGACGGCGCTCGACACGACGACCGACGACGCACCGCCGTGCTTGCGGACGTTCTGGAGCGCCTCCTGGACGATCCGCAGGACGACCGTCTGTTCGGTCTCGTTGAGGGCGTCGCTCGGCGCGGCCAGGTTCGTCGTGATCGCGAGCCCGGTCAGGGCCGTCGTCCGGGCCACGGCATCGGCGATCGCCCCCTCGAGGCCGAGCTCGTCGAGGACGGGCGGCCGGAGTTGGCTGATGAACGTCCGGACCGAACCGAGCTCGCGCCGGAGCATCTCGCGCATGAAGCGCAGCTCGGTCCTGGCCAGCCGCTCGTCGTGATCGATCACCCGCTCGATGTACTCGACCTGGAAGATCGCGTTGGAGAGGACCTGGGCCGGTCCGTCGTGAATCTCCTGGGCGAGCCGCGAGCGTTCGGCCTCCTGGGCCTCGATGATCTTCATCTGGAACTCGGTCGGAAGCGCGTCGCCGTTGCCGACGAGGCTCGCATCGCCGCGCTTCATGAAGAGCCAGGCGCTCTCGAGGTTGCGGATCGCGATCTCGAGCTTTGCCAGCTCCGTCTGGTGGTCGCCGAGGTCGTGGCCGAGCTCGGCGACCTCGGCCCGCAACGCGCGCAGCCGGGCGTCGTCGGCGCCGGCTTCGGCGGCGTCCGCGGCGGCCACGTCGTCGGTCGCCGGCGGCACGAGGCGCGACCGGGCGTCGGGCGGCCGGCGGTCGAGCTGGTCGAGCTCGTCGGTCAGCTCCTGCCAGCGGGCGAGCTCCTCGACGTAGGTTTCGCGGTATCGCTCGCGGACGCTGCGCAGGGTGTTCGCGCTGTAGGCGATGGCCGTCGTGGCCTCGGAGTGGAGGCCGTCGATCCGGGCCTCGAGGCCGGTACGCAGCTCGTAGACCTCGGCGGCAGCGCGCGGCTCGCGGCCGCGATCGGCCGATCGGGGGTCGCTGGGATCGCGGGGATCGTTGGTCTCGCGGGGGTCGCGGGAGGCCCGGGCGCCTCGCTTGGCGCGGCGCTGGGGCTCCGTTCGTGCTGCGTCCATCCGTCCCGGAGTATACGGGTCGTCACTCATGGACAGACGATCCGGAAGACACGGGTCTCGGACAGGTCGCCGGCGAGACGCGGGTCGGTCGACTCGCCGATGTCGATCTCCTCGAAGCACGCGGCGTCGGGCCCGCCCGCGTCGAGGACGTCCGGCCAGATGCCGTGCGAGTCGCCGTGAACGACGACGAGGCGGGCACCGAAGTGCGCGGCAAGGTCGAGGACGTCGGCAGGCGGCTCGTTCGGCAGCGCGAGTGAACGCGCACCGGTCGCGTCGGCCAGCCAGACCGGGAAGTTCGTGATGATCGGACCCTGTTCGGCGATCGGCAGGTCGACGGCGGCCATCTGGGCGGTCAGCGCCTCGTAGCGCTCCGCGAGCGCGCCCGAGCGGCCGCCGAACGAGGGCATGAGCGCTGCCGTGAAAAGGAAAGACCCGAAGACCGTCAGCGCCGCCCCGAGCCAGGCCACCGGCTTGGTCCAGCCCCGAACTCGGCCGAGCCGCTCGATCGTCGCATCGAGTGCGAGCAGCGCCGAGACGATGATCAAGACGTGGGCCGGCCCGGCTGCGTGAAGGTAGGTCCCCCAAGTCGTCGAGACCGGGAACAGCAGGCTCGTAACCAGAAAGACCGTGATCGAAAGGATTGCGACGGGGACCACCGATCGCAGACGAAGGGCGAACGGCAGCGCGATGAGGCCGACGAGCGACGCCGGCAGGCCCGGCAGGAGCAGCACCGTGAGCAGGTTGTGGCCGGTGCCCTCGACCCGCATCGCGAGCAGGCGGGCGGGACCCTCGGCGAGGTAGCGGGAAAGCGTCGGCGGGTCGTTCCAGGCGAAGATGTCGAAGCCGGTGACGGACAGGGCATTCGCGAGCGCCTGGCCGGGCAACGGGTTCCCGAACTCGAGCCAGTCGCGGATCATCCACGGTGCGAAGATCGCGAGAGCGACGACAGCCGGAACCGCCAGCAGCTGGATCTTGCGTCGGCCGTCGACGGCCGCCCAACGCCAGACCATGACGAGCCAGGCGAACCCCAGGAAGGCGGCTTCGTTGCGCGTCAGGGCCGCCAGCCCGATGAGGACCCCCAGCAGCAAAAGGCGGGCGTCGGTCACTCCCGCACGCCCGGCGTCGGCCAGGATTCGCGGCATCAGGAGGCAGGCGCCGGTGGCCAGCGCTGCGAACGGCATGGTCGAGTCCGGCAGCGTCGAGTGCAGGATTAGCGGCAGGTACACGGCAGATGTCAGGCCCGCCCCAAGCCCGAGGACCCGCTGCCGGCCACCCGGCAGGCCGCGCTCAAGCGCCGCGTCGGCCGCCATACGCCAGGCAAGCACCGGCACGAGTGCACCAACGACGACCGAGCTCCACTGAGCGGCGGAAAACGTCGGGCCGAGGAACGCCATCGGGACCGCGGCGAGGAACGTCGGCAGGGGGAGCCAGACCTCGAACGCCGGGCGGGGGAACTCGAGCGGCGGGGTCTGGTAGCTCCACAGGGCGTTGCTCGTCAGCCCCTCACCCGCGAGCAGGTTCCGGGCGACGCCCACGTAGTAGGCGGTGTCCTCGGGCTGCGGAAAGACGACGAGCGAAGCGGTCACGATCCGGGCGACGAGCGCAACCAGGAACACGAGACCGGCCGAAAGGAGCATCTCGCGGCGGCTCACGAGGTGCCCCCGATCGCGGCGGTGACTGCGCAGCGGACGTCGGCCGGGCTGGCGCAGACCGGGTAGATCGCGGCGCTCGTCTCGCCGCCGGGGCCGGGAATGCCGATGAGCCGGGGGCCGATCCAGGGCGGCCGCGCCCCGCCGGTGAAGATCGGTGCGAGGGCCGGGACGGCGTCGTCCCGCTCGATCACCAGCCATTCGATCCGGTACGCGATCGCGACCTCGCGGATCGTCTCGATCGGGTCGTTCGGGGTGACGACCCCGCCGTGTCCCGTGTGGTAGCGGTAGCCGCCCGCGTCGAGGGTCATGAGCCGGGCGTCGGGTGCCGCTCCCGCGAGGCTCAGGGCCGCGGCGATCGCCCGCCGTTCGGTGCGTTCACGGTCCCAGCGGGCATGCACGCCGAGTGCGGCCGGAATGGAGGCGAGAACCGTGAACCCAACGGCGGCGGTGACAAAGAGTCTCGTGGCCACCTCACGGTTCCAGGCTTGGCGGCGAATCGCGATCCAGGCGACCGCGACCGCGATGCCTTCGAGCGCAAGGACGTACGCGTGCGGGGCAAGCGCGACGGCCGAGTGGATGAATGTCCCACCGGGGACGTGGACCGCCGAGACGAGCGCCGAGAACGCGAAGAGGATCGCGGCGTATGTCAGGAACGGCCCGAATTCGACCGACCGCCGACGGGCCCAGCCGCCGATCAGCATGAACGGCAACAGGATTCCCGCGGCGACGAGCGTCGTGAAGATCCCCACCGCGGCGACGAAGCCGCCGACCCGGCTGGCGAGGAGCGGCGCGAATCCCTGGCCGAGCAGGTGATCGAGCGTGGCCGGCGTCGTGATGGAGTTCCACTCGTCGATCGAGCGGATGTAGAGGACCTTGCCCGATGCGGTCGAGGGCGACAGCTGGCCGAAGACCTCGAGCTGGCGCCACCACCACGGGGCCATCACCGCGAGGAACAGCCCGAAGCAGGCGACGGCGGCCCAGAACGGGATCGCCGGGCGCCGCGCGCCGCCCGACCACCAGGCCCGCCAGCGGTCGTAGAGGAACGCGAGGCCCAGGGTCGCACCAACGAGCAGCCCGTCGTTGCGCGACAGAGTCGCCAGCCCGACGAGCAGTCCACCGATGGCGAACGAGCGGGCGTGCCCCTTCAGCCCGCGGGCGGCCATCCAGAGGGCGCCGGCGACGAGCGGCTGGTAGAGCGAGAAGTTGTCGGGCTGGACGAGGAAGACGGTCAGGAGGCCCGGGATGGCGGTCAGGACGCCCGCGCCGACCGCGACGAGGGGTCGGACGCCCGCCTCCCGACCGATCGCCCAAGCCATCGGCGCGGCCAGCGCGCCCGCGAACGCGAACGGCAGGGCTGAGGCTGCCGGCGTCGGACCCAGGAGCCAGATGAACGGCACCTGGACGAGCGAGGCGAGCGGCATCCAGTGGGCGTTGCTCGGAATCGGCAGGACCGGATCGGCCGGCAGCCGACCCCCGACCTCGGCGAAGACCCAGATGAAGTCGACCTCGAAACCGCGGCCGTCGGCGATCGCCCGGGCGACGTTGACGTAGTAGTACGAATCGGGATACGCGGGATCCGGAAAGAGGGCGATGAGGACGAGCCGGACGACCAGCGCGAGCGCATAGAGGGCAATCGGGGTTCGCACGGTCGGTGCAGCGTAGCACCGGCCAACTCGCCCTCCGACCGGTACGAATCGGCTATCCGCGGGCGACCGCCGAACCCGGTTTGATGCCGCGCGCGGTCGCTACGATGGACGCCATGGCATCCCCCGGACGGCTCGCCACGTTCGACACGCCGAACGTCCGGCGGGTGCTCTACGGGGCCGCGATCCTCGGGATGCTCCTCGGCATCC
Organism: Candidatus Limnocylindrales bacterium; assembly: GCA_035759195.1. Lineage (GTDB taxonomy): Bacteria > Chloroflexota > Limnocylindria > Limnocylindrales > CSP1-4 > CF-46. Next base: position 3,503 of record DASTVH010000088.1, on the reverse strand, counting down.
AGACCGTCGTCCTGCACCTCTCCACGGATCCCCTGGCCGATGTTCGTGCCTACTACGACGCCGGCGCCCGACTCAACGACGGTCGTCCGCTCTACGACCAGCCGGCCACGACCAACGAGGCCGAGTTCTACCGATATCCGCCGCTCCTCGCCATAGTCTTCCGGCCGCTCGCCCTCCTCCCATTCGAGATCGCGGCGGCGATCTGGGAGGTCTTCCTGGTCGGGTGCCTGGCGCTGACGATCGTGCGCCTCCGTGCGACTCGCCGGACGTGGGTCGTCCTTGGGATGCTGGCGCTCCCAACCGGTTGGGCTGTCGCGATCGGCCAGGCCCAGATCCTCGTCACGTTGCTGATGGCGATCGGATCACCGGTTGCGCTGGCATTCGCGACCCACCTCAAGCTGTTCCCGGTCCTGGCCGCGATCTGGTGGCTCGGGCGGGGCGACTGGCGCTCGTTGGGTTGGTTCGTCGGCTGGCTGGTCGCCCTGGGCCTCGTTCAGCTCGTTCTGGAACCGACGGGGACGCTGGCATATCCGGCGTCCCTCGGACTCGAGCAGGTGGGTTCGGTCGAGAACCGCTCGCTCTACGCACTGTCGCCAATCCTCTGGGGCCTGGCAGTGATTGCCGGGATGGTCGTCGCCTGGCGACTCGCGCCAACGCGGTGGGGATGGCTGGCGGCGGTCGCGCTGTCCGTGTTCGCCACACCGCGGCTGCTCATCTACCAGATGTCGACCCTTCTCGCCGCGCTTCGAGAACCCGATCCTTCTTCGGGACCGCGATGAGGCGCCCGAACCCGATCTGGCTGGGACTTGGCGTCGTCGGCTGGAGCGGGCTCATCTGGCTCGCAGTCATGATGTTCAACGACGCGCCGCGGACCGCCGCCTTCGACCTGGAGCTGCTGCTCGAGGCCGGCCGGGCAGTCGCCTTCGGGCAGTCGCCCTACGACCCCTCGTTGATCGGCGGCACCACCCCTGGGGCCACCGACCTCTTCTACTCCTACCCGCCACCCGTCGCTCAAGTCATGAGCCTCGTCGCCGCCATACCCTCCGGCGCGATGTTCGCAACACTCTGGATCGCCGCGATCGCCGGTCTCCTGGTCTCGACGAGGCTCATCGAGGGCCGTCTGATCGTCCCGACCGTCGCACTCGCGCCTCTCTACCTCCCCTTCGCGATCGCACTGCTCTTCGGCAATCTCGACGCGCTCTTCACGCTCGCCTACGGGCTCGTGCTCGTCGCCGCCCTCTCGACCGAGCGACCCCCGCGGCTCGCCGGCGGCGTGGCACTCGCCCTCGCGACGGTTGCCAAAGTCCATCCCGGCGGCATGGGGCTCTGGTTCGTGGGCAGGGCCATCCGTGAACGCCTCGACCGGCAGCCGCCGCGAGCGGCGCTCGTCGTCGTCGCCGCCGTCGCGACCGGCCTCGCGGTCCTCGCGGTGAGCCTCGTCGCCGGAGGCGTCGATCTGTGGCGGGACTACCTGCCCGTCGCCGGGGCGGCCAGCGGCGCCCGCCTGCTCGACGCCCGCAACGCGGGGCCGGCCGCCCAAGTGGCCCTCGCGTTCGGAGGTGACGAGGCGCTCGTCCGCTCGCTCCACATCGTCGTCGCCGCAGCCGCCCTCGTCGCCACGCTCGGGGCGGCCCTCGCCGTCCGCGACTCGCTCACGAGCCTCGCGGTCGCCGCGGTCGCCTCGCTCGTCGTCCTGCCGGTGACCTGGTACCACTACCCGGTCGCCCTGATCCCGTTCGCCGTGGCGGCCGTCGCGAGGAGTCGCGGGACGGCCGCCGCCACTCCGACACTTGGCCTGGTCGCAGCCGCGCTCATCGTCGCGACCCTCGCCATCGCCTGGCTGCCGGTGCTGTGGATCGCGCTCGGGCTCGGCCTCGCCGCCGTCGCCCGTAGCGCGCCCGGCGGGACCGACGCGGACACGGCAGTCGCCGTCGAACCCGCCTGACGCGAAAGCGCGCCGGCGGCCTCGCGGCCGCCGGCGCCCGGAGCTTCGGGAGTCGCGCCCGTTACGGGGCGAAGTACCCGGTTACATCGAGGATGAGGTGGGCCGTCCGGCCGTTCGGCGCCTTGTAGACGAGACCGACATTGCCGGCTCCGCTCGTCGGCCCCGTGACGCCGTTCGCCCGGACGTCTCCGACCGGGAAGTTGATCGTCGAGGTCGTCGGCGTGTTCGTCGTCGCTTGCGTCATTGACACGTAGCCCGCGGCCGTCTGATTGACAACCGTCAGGTTGCCGCTGATCGCGACGGCCGCCGTCGGGACGCCGACGTTGCCCTCGACGTCGAGGGTTCGGGCGACGTTGGCGCTGAACGCGCCGCTGAGGCCCGTCCCGAAACGGCTGTCGAGCAGCCGGGCCGGCGCCAGTGGCACGAACTTCGCGCCGGTAAGGTCCTGGAGGTAGTAACCCGTCACGTCGAAGATCAGGTGGGTGGACCTGCCGAGGGGCGCGATGTAGATGGCAGACAGCGATCCGTCGCTCGCCAGCCTGACCGTGATCCCGTTCGCGCGCGTGTCGCCGGCCGGGAAGTTGATCGTCGAGGTCGACGGATTGTCGGCCAGCACCGGGCCGAGCGTCACGTAACCGGCGGCCGTCTGGCTGACGACCGTGAGGTTGCCGGTGACCGCCTTGGCGGCCGCCGGCACGCCGCCGCGGCCGGCGACGTCGAACGTCCGGACCGTGTGGGCCGGGAAGGCGCCGGTGAGGCCGTTCGCGAAACGGGAGTCGAGGAGGCGGACGGGCGTGAGCGCGTGATACGTCGCGCCCGCATTGTTCTCCAGGAAGTAGCCGGTCACGTCGAGCAGCACGTGCGTCCGCTTCCCGGCCGCCGCCTTGTAGACGATGCTGACCTTGCCGTCGTTGCTGAGCGGTGTGGTCACGTTGTTCGCCCGGGTGTCGCCGAGCGGGAAGTTCAGGGCGGACGTCGACGGGTTGTTGTTCGGCGTCGGCGTGACGGAGAGATAGCCGGCGGCCTGCTGGCCGACGACGGTCAGGTTGCCCGTGATCGCCACGGCGTCATTCGGGATGCCGAGCCGCCCGGCGATCGTGACGCTCCGAGCGGTGCTCGCGATGAACATCCCGGCCAGGCCGTTTCCGAAGCGCGAGTCGAGAAGACGGACCGGATCGACCGGAACATACGTGGTGGAAGTCGGCGGGGGCGGTGGCGGCGTCCCGATCGAGAACGTCCGGTTCGCCGACGTGGAGATGACGTTGCCCGCCGCGTCGAGCGCGCGGACCCGCCAGCAGTACGTCCCGTTCGCGTACGCCGCGGTCGGAGCCCACGAGGTCATGACCGTGACCTGGCTCGTGAGCAGCGGGCTGAATGTGCAGGCCGCCGCGACTTCGAGGCGGTACTGGACTGCGCCCGCGACCCCGCCCCACGTGAAGAGGAGCGTGGTTGGCGCGACTGTCGCCGCGTTCGCCGGCGCAATCAGCGATGGCGCCGCGGCGGCGAGGTTGAACGTTCGGGCGGCGGACCACGGGCCGGCCAGGTTGTCGGCGTCGCC
>DASTVH010000087.1:0-2170 GCA_035759195.1 Candidatus Limnocylindrales bacterium | reverse complement strand
CGGGGGGCGCGGCGACCGGATCCTGGATCGCTGGGGGAGCGTACGCGGACGACGAATGCTCGGGTGCTGACTCGGGCACGCGATCCGGCTCGGGCTGAAGCGCCGGAGTCGGCGCCGGCGCCGACTCCGGCAGCGAGGAGGCGTGTTCCGGTTGCGTGGCCGCGGCCGCCACGGATCGGGGCACTGGCGATTCGAGGGCAACCGGCTCGTCGAACACGGAGTACGCATCGGCATCGAGATCAGCCTCGGCAACTTCCGATGCCTGCGCTCGGGAGGTCTCCACCACGCGAACCGCCGCTCGCTGCACCTCGGTTTCCTGCGGATCGGCTGGTCGTGGCTGGTGGAGGCTCGAGACCGTCTCGGCAGTCGCATCCCCGACGATCTCGCGGATGATGTCCTCGAGCAGTTTGTCGGGGTCGCCGTGATGATGTGGTGGCGGCGGTCCATGAGGGACGTCGGGGCCGGTGTCGCCGGAGAGCGCGGCCGCCGTCGCAGCGTCCCAGTCGTACGCCGAGGACGCGGCACTCGTCGGCTCGGTCCGTGGCTCGGGATCGGACATCGCCGCCGACGCGATCGTCGCTCCCGCCGGATCGTTCGGCGTGTGCGTGCGTGCCGCAGGGGTCTGGGGTACGGCTGGACTCGGGGGTGCGAACCGATCATCCCTCGCGGAAGCATCGGATCGTTCGTCTCGGGATGAGATCGGCGGTGGCATGGCTCCAGTCGAGTCGCCAGCGGGTCCCGGCGTCGGCGTCAATGGTCGCAGCAACGAATCGAAGTCGGAGGGCGCACCCTGCGCGGGGGGGCGGAAGCGATCAGCCTCCGATCGCGAGTCGCCATTCTGCTGCGCCTCGTAGGCCTCAAGACGCGTCGGTTCGGGCTCACGCATGGGTTCGGGCTCGGGTTGCGGCTTCCTTCGGTGGAACCAGCCACGCCCCCCGCCCTGCGCCATGCCACCACACTCCTGACCCGTCCGACTTCGTCATTCGGTCGACGATGATCTTCGACACCCAAGCCTAACCGCCGCCTCGGACCCCGACCGGGGTCCCGCCCGAAGTTTCGCCACACCCGCTTCGGATCGATTCGCCGGCGTTCGGCGGGCGTCCACAGCCCGCGTGGTCGGACGTTTCACGTGAAACATCCCAGACATGGGTCGGGATGGAACCCCCGATCTGTCGTCGTTGCACCGTTCCCTCTGTGGTCCAGGCGACAAACAACGAGGGCACACACACACACACACACACACCCACGGGCACTGACGTCCTCCACCGCTCCGAATGGGAGAAGCGAAGATCGGCGTTTCACGTGAAACGTCACCCTGGCGAGCGGCGCGTGCATCCTTCAGATGAGACCCCGATTCCGGTTGCATGGAATCTCGCATGAGAGAGTCCCCGTCTGGAGGCTTGACCCTGACGCAGCGTCAACCCTGCACGCTGGATCACACGTTGCAGAGGGAATGGAGACGCCCATGATCAGCACGACCTCCTCCCCGACTTGGACCGGCATGGTGCCGGTCGACGACACGGCTCTGGCCGTCACCGATTCGGGTGGTCCCGGGACGCCGGTGATCTACCTCAATGGACAGTTCGCGACCCAGGGCTACTGGCGGCGGGTCATCGCCGAGCTGGGGTCGGGGTGGCGGCACATCACCTATGACGAGCGGGCCCGCGGGCGCAAGTCGGGACGTTCGGCGGACTATTCGTTCGAGGCCGCCGTCCGCGATGTCGGTGCCGTGCTCGACGCTCGAGGTGTCGATCGGGCGGTGGTGGTCGGGTGGTCGTACGGCGCGTTCGTCGCCGCGCACTGGGCGAGTCGGAATCCGGACCGGGCGATCGGCGCGGTGCTGGTCGATGGCGCGCAGCCGCACGACTGGCTCACCGATGAGATGGAGCAGGGGATTCGAACGGCCTTCCGTCGCCTGCAATGGCTGATGGTGCCACTTCGCGTGACGGGACTCACGCCGCGGATGACCGCGCTGGAGATGGCCGAATGCAACATCGAAGTCGGCGGGCTCGCGCGTGAACGGGAACTCGGTCCGGTGATGGACAGGATCACCGTTCCGACCCGGTATGTGCTCGCGTCCGGAACGTCGTTCGGCAGCACAGGCGATGGGCAGGAGAAGATCCGCGCGAGCGTGCCCGCGGTGGCCGAACGCAACCCGCACATCACGATT
>DASTVH010000086.1:0-6648 GCA_035759195.1 Candidatus Limnocylindrales bacterium | reverse complement strand
CGACGAGCCGCGGACGGCGACGATCCGGGCGGTCGTGACGTGGCGGGTCGGTGAGGCCTGATCGGTCATCGACGCAAGTCTAGGTCCGTGGCGGCAGGGCGCCGGCCACCGCCTCAGGGCGCCTTGCCGACGAGCGCGCCGCTCGCGTCGTAGCCCTCGACGACGACCTCCATCTCGGCCGTGGGCCACCAGGCGGCGAACCAGCCGTCCCGGCCGATGCTGGGCCGGATCCGCAGGCCGCTCGGCGTCACGACGACGAGCGACGCGACGAGCGCGCCGGCCTGACCGGTCACCGACGAGTGCGATCCCTGGACGTCGGGCCCGGTCCTGTTGACGCCGTCAGTCCGGATCTCCGTCGGTCCGGGCGCGGGCAGCGGCTCGGTCGACTCCATGCCGCCGGCGCCCTGGACGAGGAGCTCGCCATCCGGGCCCGCCTCGAGATCGCACATGGCCGACGAGGTCCGTCCGGCGAGCGCGACGATGAGCCTGTCGCCGCCCCGCGCGTCGACGACCGCGAGGGTGCTGTCCGCCTTGACCGCATCAATGGCCGGACGACGGCACTCCTGCTCGGCGGTGGCGACGATCGACTGGTCGACCGCGAAGGGCTCCGGGACCCACGGGCCGCCGAGGTCGGTCCTGCCGCCGCCCGGCAGGAGGCTCGCGCAGCCGGCCGCGACGACGGCGATCACCGGCAGGAGCGGCACTTCTCGACGGCGGCGCATGCCCACAGGATGCATCATCGGCAGATGACGGCCGACGCGCTCCTCACGCCGGCACAGCGGGCGTTCCTCGTGGGGGCGAGGACGATCGTCCTCGCGACGATCGCTCCGGACGGCCGGCCGCGGCTCCTGCCGATCTGCTTCGTCGTCGGCGAGGCGGAGCGCCCGCTCGTCATCCATACACCGCTCGACGAGAAGCGGAAGTCGGTCGCCGACCCGCGGCACCTCGAGCGCGTCACCGACATCCTGGCCCGGCCCGCGGTCGGCCTCCTCGCCGAACGATGGTCGGAGGACTGGTCGGAGATCGGCTGGCTCCGGCTCGACGGCGTCGCGGTCCTCGTCGAGCCCGGCCCGGACGAGCATCGTGCGGGAGTTGCGGCCCTGCGGGCGAAGTACGCGCAATACGCGACGCACCATCTCGAGGAGCGGCCGATCATCCGGATCGTCGTCGAGCGGACACGAGGCTGGGGCGTGCTGGGAGCCCGGGCCGGCCAGGGCTAGGTCGGGCCCGGACGGGGTCAGCGGTCGAGGTGGATGGCGCCGGCGAACGGCCGAAGGCAGTGCGTCGAGCTCATGCCCTCGTGGTAGCCGCCCGCGTTGAGAAGCGCGACGATGTCGCCTTCGGCGACCGGTGGCATCGGGTAGTCCTCGGCGAAGACGTCGCCCGCCTCGTTGATGTGGCCGGCGACCGTCACGCGTTCGGTGCGCGGCGCATCGGCTGTCCGGCAGACGACGATCTCCTGGGCGTAGCGGTAGATGAAGTACGAGCAGTTGACGTTCCAGCCGAGGTCGAGCCCGACGAACGTCGTCCCGCCGCGCTCCTCCACGGTCACGACCTCGCCGAGCAGGATCGCCGCGTCCTTCGCGATGTAGTCGCCGGGCTCGCAACCGACGGCGACACCGAGCGGCCCGAGGTGGCGGCGGAGCGCCGCCGCGTATGCGTCGAGGTCGACCGGTCGCTCGTCGGCCCGCGCCGGGACGCCGAGCCCGCCACCGACGTTGACCTCGCCGATCGGATGGCCGTCGGCGATGAGCCGGGCGGCGATCGCGGCGACCCGAGCGAGGGCGCCCTCGAACGCCGCGAGGCCCTCGTCGCCGAGCCAGCCCGAACCGGCGTGGAAGTGGACCGTGTCGATCGTGAGATCGTGGGCGGCCGCGGCAGCAAGCGCGTCGGGGAGGCGGTCCTCGTAGATCCCGAACTTCGTCGGTCGTTCGCCGCTGTAGGCGAGGCCGTCGTGGTAGCCGGCACCGGCGCCCGGGTTCAGGCGCAGCCCGATCGCCCGTCCCGGCGCGCGCCGCCCGAACCGCTCCACCTGGCTGACCGCGTCGAGGTTGACGTGGATCGGGTGAACGAGCAGGACGTCGAGGTCGCGCTCCGACACGTTCGTGCCGGTGAAGCTGATCTCGTCGGGCGCCCAGCCGCACTCGAGCGCCCGCAGGACCTCGCCGGGCGAACACGCGTCGATGCCGACGATCGGACGGAGGACCTCGAGGATCCGCGGGTCGGCATGGGCCTTGAGGGCGAACCGCAGGCGGTGGTCGAGGCCGGCGCGCCCGAGCGCGTCGCGCAGGCGGATCGCGTTCTCGGCGAGGCGGGTCCGGTCGTAGACGAAGAGCGGCGTGCCGTGACGGCGGGCGAGCGACTCCGCATCCTCGCCGGCGATCGTCAGCCGGCCGTCACGCGCCTCGAGGCCGGGTCGGACCCACCACGGCGCGGCGGTCAGGACCATCGGCGACGGGGCGCGCCGTCAGCCCGCAGGGGCGGGCGGATGAGGGTGGCTGTGGCGAGCCGAGCCGGAGCCCGGCGTCCAGCGGTTCGGGCCGTCGACGACCTCGACGCCGAGCGTCTCGAGCATCCGCCGCGAGGCCGCCGCGATCTCGGCGACCGCCGTCTCGAACGCCTCGGCGTTGCGGGTCGACGGCGTGCGGTAGTTGCTGACCTTGCGCACGAACTGGAGGGCGGCGGCTTCGATCTCGCCGGTGGTCGTATCGGATGCGGCCCGACGGAGGGGCTTGATGCTGCGGCACATGCCCGCAGGGTAGCGCGCCGCGGCGTCGAGCGTCGCCGCGCTCGTCCGCTCCGCGCCCCGTCGCGCGCTGTCGCCGCCCGCCGTCGCCGCCCGCCGTCGCCGCGCTCGACGTCACCGGCCAATTTCGGGGGTTGCTCGACCCCCCGCGCCGCGCCCGCCGTGGCCGCGCTCGACGTCACCGGCCAATTTCGGGGGTTGCTCGAGCTCCCGCGCCGCAATCCTGTCGTTCTGCTCGATCCCATCGACCGCTCCGCGTCCTGGACTCCGAAACGCGGGGCTGGGCGAGGCGTAACCGTCGATCTTGGCCGGTGGGATCGAGCAGACCCCCAGGCAACCGCGGGATAAGCCCGCCCAGGTTGAATCGCGCCATGGTGGTCCACCGTCGCTCAAGGCTTCGCATCGAGGCGGCGCGCCGAGCCGAGGGAATCGGTCGCTCGGCCGGCGAGTCCTTCCGGCGGGCCCGCGAGGATGCGGGACTGCCGCAGCGCCGCGTCGCCGATGTCGCCGGGCTGTCCCATTCGCATTACGCCGAGGTCGAAGCCGGGACGGCGCAACCGAGCCTCGAGGCGCTCCTCGCGATATCCCTGGCGCTCGGCGGCGAGCTGTCCGTCCGGTTCCACGCAGGGACCGGCCCACGCATCCGTGACCGCCATCAGGCGGCCATGGTCGAGGCCGTTCTTCGCGTTCTCGACGCCACCTGGTCGCACTTCGTCGAGGTCCCCGTCTACCGGCCGGCCAGCGGCGTCATCGACCTCGTCCTCGCCGAGCGCTCGACGAACCAGCTCGTTGCGGCAGAATTCCAATCCGAGGTGCGGCGCCTCGAGCAGCAGATTCGATGGGCCCGAGTCAAGGCCGACTCGCTCCCGTCCACCTCGATCGGCGCGCTCGCCGGCGGCGAGGGGGCGGTCGACCGGCTGCTGGTGCTCAGATCCACGCGGGCGAACAGCTCAATCGCCGAAGAGTTCGAGCAGACGCTCGCCTCCGCCTATCCAGCGCGGGCGAGGGACGTGGTCGCGGCCCTGCGAGGCGAGGGACGGTGGCCGGGGTCCGGGATCGTGTGGGTCTTGCGCGAGGGCAGTCGCACTCACCTGATGGACGGTCCGCCGCGCGGCGTGCGCCTCGGGCGATGACGGCAGAATGGGTCTGTGGGCGAAGCCAACGACGCGCAGGCGATCATCACGCGACTCGGGCTCCGGCCGCACCGCGAGGGTGGCTGGTACGCCGAGACCTGGAAGGAGCCGACGACCGGCTCGGCCGAGCGGCCGGCTTCGACGGCGATCTACTACCTGCTCCGGCGCGGCGAGCGGTCGCACTGGCACCGCGTTGACGCCACGGAGATCTGGCACTTCTACGCGGGGGATACCCTCGAGCTGACAATCGCGGAGAGGGACGAGGGCCCGATCGAGGCGCACCGCCTGGGCCCGAACATCTCGGCCGGGGAGCGACCGCAGGTCGTCGTACGGAAGGGCTGGTGGCAGGCGGCGCGACCGCTCGGAGAGTGGACGCTCGTCGGCTGTACGGTCGCGCCGGGCTTCCGGTTCGATGGGTTCGAACTGGCGCCGGAGGGCTGGTCGCCTGGCGGTCGCCGCTGACCGCCGGGTCGGCATTGAGCGCCGGGTCGGCGCGGAGCGACGGGTTCGGCGGCTGTGCGACGGGTGGGCGCCGAGCGCCGGGTCGGCGCTGAGCGCCGGGTCCGCGCTGAGCGCCGGGTCAGCGCTGAGCGACCGCTATCGCTTCCAGTAGAGCGGCCCCGTGTAGCAGTGGTCGAGCGCCTTGCACAGGCCGCCCGACAGGTCCCACTGCCGCCCGGCGACGTACGGGCCGCGGTCGATCACCGGGGCTGTGACGACCTTCCCGTTGGCCGGGTTCCTGAATGTCACCTTCGTCCCGCACGGCAGGCTGCGGTGGGCGACGCCGATGATCTCTTCCGTGTAGGCGTGGCCGCAGGCCGTCCGCTTCCCGTAGAACCCTGGCCCATACCAGCTGACGTTGCTGTCGTAGTGCCACGTGGGCAACACGACGACGCCGACCGGCGCGGCCGGCTGGATCGCAGCCGAATCCGGGCGGCCTGCTGGGCTGGGCCGCGAATCGGGCTCGAGGAGAACCGAGGTCGGATCGAGCGCACCGTCGGAGCGGTACGCGGGGTCGGGGGCGGGAATCGTCGTCACCGTCCCACGGACCGACGCGACCTCGACCGGACGGAAGAGGTTCGGATCGATCACGGTTTCGGGGCTGGGGCCCCTGGATCCCACGGATCCTGGGACGGCGACCGCGGCAAGCACGGCGATGAGCGCCACGCTCGCGACGACTCTTGGGCGTCGCACGTCGGGCGGAACCTTAGCAACGTCGTCGGAATCGCGCCGATACGCCGACCTTCGACAAGCCTCGCAACGGCGTGACAGACTCCTTGCAATGGCCTTGCGCACGCTCCGCCTGGACCGACCGCTCGACCTCGAGCTGACCCTCGGGCCGCACCTCCGGGGCCGCCACGACCCGGCGATGCGCCTCGGACGCGGCCGCGCGATCCGGGCGACGCGGACGCCCGACGGCCCCGCGACGATCGACCTCCGGCTCGACGGCGACCGGCTCGTGGCCGAGGCGTGGGGCCCCGGCGCCGAACGGGCGCTCGATGCCGCGGCAGGGCTCGCCGGGCTGGACGACGATCGCTCCGGGTTCCGCCCGGCGCACCCGCTCGTCGCGGAGCTCGACCGGCGATTGAAGGGTCTGCGCATCGGCCGCTCCGGGGCCGTCCTGGAGGCGCTGATCCCGGCCATCCTCGAGCAGAAGGTGACCGGCACCGAGGCGCGCCGCGGCTACCGCGGCCTCATCGCCCGGTGGGGCGAACAGGCGCCGGGTCCGTTCGGGCTCCGCCTCCTGCCGCCGCCCCCGTCGATCGCGGCCATCCCCTACTTCGCGCTCCACCCCTTCGGCGTCGAGCGACGCCGGGCCGAGCTGCTGCGGACCGTTGCCGTCCGGGCCGGCCGCTTCGACGAGATCGTCGGCCTGCCGCTCGTCGAGGCCTACCGGCGGCTCACCGCCCTGCCGGGCCTCGGGCCCTGGACCGCAGCCGAGGTCGCCTTGCGGGCGCTCGGCGACGCCGACGCCGTGAGCGTCGGTGACTACCACCTGCCGAGCCTCGTCTCGTTCGCGTTCACAGGCGAGCGCCGCGGGACGGACGAACGGATGCTCGAGCTCCTCGAGCCGTTCCGCCCCCATCGCGGGCGGGTGATCCGACTCCTCGAGGCTGGCGGCGTCCGGCCAGCAGCGCACGGCCCGCGGATGGCGCCCCGCTCGATCGCCGCGATCTGATCGCCGCGATCTGCGCGGCGGTGCGCCCGGCGGCGGTGCGCCCTGCGGCTGTGGGCCGGGAATCGAAACGAGGGCGCGGATCGCTCCGCGCCCTCGTCGGTGGGCCGAGATCGGCCGGCGGTCAGGCGCGGGCGCGACGCGGCTGGAGCGCCGCCAGGATCGCCACCGCGGCCAGGAGCCCCGCGACGACGAGCGTCGCCGGGAACGCGGACCGATCACCGCCATCCGGGGACGCCATGTCGGTCGCAGGCGGCGTGGGCTGGGGCGTCCCGACGACGCCGCCGACCTCGCCGGTCGGGCTCGGCCCCTCGGATTCGGCGGGCTCCTCCGACCCGGTGGGGGTCGGGGTCGGTTCCGGCGTCGGGCTCGGCGTGATCTCCGGCGTGGGGGTCGGGTCGTCACCGACGTCGTAGCAGAACGAGATGTGGCTGATGCCGTTGCCGCTGCCGGCCTGCGGGCCGAGGTCGGTGTCGCCGGTCGACTCCGGGTCGTAGACGTAGAGGTGGTGCTTGTCGCTGCCGGCCTTCACGAAGACCGCGTCGACGCCGATGTTCGAGCTCCAGTCGAACGAGCCGGGCGTGCCGCCGCTC
>DASTVH010000085.1:0-7051 GCA_035759195.1 Candidatus Limnocylindrales bacterium | reverse complement strand
CGCTTGTCGAGGACCGAGTTCGGGATGCTGGCCCGGCCGAGATCGTGGGCGAGGGCCGCCCGGCCCAGGGCGTCGAGATCGGCTCCTTCGAAGCCGAGTCGGCGCCCGGCGCCGACGGCGAGATCGGCGACGGCCCGTGAGTGGCCGACGAAGTCGGGCGACTTGAGGTCGGCCATGTCGGCGATCGCCTCGAAGATCGCGACCGACCGATCCGTTGGAAGCCCGAGACGACGATCCGCGGGTTCGAGGTCGAGAACGCGATCGAAGAGGTCGGGCTCGCCGAGCGCGTCGAGGACAGCTTCCGCGCCGGCCAGCTCGACGAACGCCTCGCCGACGCGCGGTTCCAGCGCGCGACCGGACTGGGCCCGAACGGCCGCCAGCGCGGCGTCCGGTCCGCGACGCTCGAACTGGGTCGTCGCAAGTTTCGCGACCTGGAAGACGCGGGCCGCCTGCGGGATGCCCGTGCCCGCGACGCCGCCGATGCCTTTGCCGTCCCAGCGCTCGAACAGCGCCAGCAGACCGTCGCGGGCGTCGGCCGGGACGCCGACCGAGGAGGCCAGCAGATCGCCGACCTCGCAGTGGGCCCGGAGGCCCTCGCCGAACGCCGCCGTACCCCGGGCGAGCGAGCGCGCGACCGCGAGCGGTCGCAGCGGCGCCGGCCCAGCCGAGCCGGCCCGGGTCACCACGAACCGGATGCCCTCGAGTGCGTCGGTTTCGTCGAGCACGGCGGCCGCGCCCTTGAGGGCGATCTCGTCGGCCCCGAAGACCGCGGCGAGGTCGTGCGCGTCGGCGGTGCAGCCGATCCCGTGAAGCAGGGCGACGTAGAAGACGTTCGAACGCTCGGCCGAATCGAGCCCGAGCGCACCCGCGAGCCGACCCGCGACGTACGTGACGCGGATCGCATGCTCGAGGCCCAGGCCCATGCCGAGGTCGCCGGCCAGCGAGAGCGCGGCGAGCGGCTCGGCCAGGCGCGCGTCCGGCGACCGCACGCGGCCGAGTATGGGGCATCTGCCCGATGCCGCCGCGGCCGTCCGGCCCGCACGCTGCCTCCCACGACAGGGAGGTGCACGACATGGCGAACGTGGAATTCACCCTCGAGACCGCCGTCCCGGCTCACGCGATCCTCGCCGCGGCCGTCGACTTCTCCGACCGCCGGACGGCGCTCTGGCCGACGATCCCGCCCGAAATCTACCGGGTCCACGACGTCGGCGAGCGCTCCGCCGAGGTGACCGAGGGCAGCCGCTTCCTCGGGACGATCTGGGCCCGCGAGCGCTACGACTGGTCCGAGCCGGGGGTGGTCCGGGCGAGGATCGTCGACTCGAACGTCTTCCGGCCCGGCGGGACCTGGGAGCTCCGGGCGAGCGAGGCGGACGGGCGGACTCGGATCATCGTCCGGTCGCGACGGCAGGCGCGGGGGCTCCGCGGCCGGATCCTCGGCGCGATGCTCGCGGTTGCCGGCCGCTCGATCCTGGCCGCGAACCTCCGGCAGACGCTCGACATGCTCGCGAACGGTGCGGCGCTCGGGGAGCCGGCCCGATGAGCGGCACGGCGTCCTCCTCGGCGTCGGGCGCGGCCACCGCTGCCGCCGCCGCTTCCCCCGGCGGCGACCGCGACCGCCGGCTCCGGGGCGTCCTCGCGCTGTCCTGGCTGGCCGCCTTCACGCCGATCCTCGACCTTGACGTCGTGACGACCGCGCTGCCCCGGATCGGGCTGGCGTTCGGGACGTCCGCGTCGCACCTCGCGTGGGTCGTCAACGCCTACATCATCGCGTTCGCGATCTCGATCCTGGCGGTCGGCCGGATCGGCGACGCGCTGGGTCGGCGGCGGGTGCTCGCCGGCGGCGCGCTGCTCTTCGCCCTCGCGACGGCCGGGGCGGCGCTCGCCCCCAACTTCGTCGTGCTGCTCGCGATGCGGGCCCTCCAGGGACTCGGCGGGAGCGCGATGCTCACGACCTCGCTCGCGGTCGTGTCGGCCAGCTTCGACGGGCCCGTCCGGGCGCGGGCCCTGGGCCTCTACTTCTCCGGAGCGGCGCTCGGCGGCGTCGTCGGCCCGGTCGCCGGCGGGCTCCTCGTGTCGGCGTTCGGCTGGCGGGCGATGTTCGCGCTCCAGGTCCCGCTCGCGATCGCGGTCGCCGGCCTGGCCCTCTCGACGCTGCCCGAGGCGATCGGCCGGCGGCGAAGCCTCGACCTGCCGGGCCTCGCCCTCGGAGCCGTCGCGGTCCTCGGGCTCAACGTCGCGTTGCTGGGGGCGGGTGACTGGGGCTGGTTCTCGGCGCCGACGCTCGCCGCGTGGTTCGTCGCACTGGTCGCGTTCGGTGGATTCGTGGCCCGCGAACGGTACGCGCGGGAACCGGCGGTTCGCCTCGCGGTGTTCCGCAACAGGCGATTCGTCGCCTCGAGCCTCGTCGGGGCCGCGGCCTGGTTCTCGATCATGGCGGTGTCGGTCCAGCTCCCGATCCAGCTCCAGCAGGGTCGGGGCTTCGACCCGGCGGGCACGGGGGCCCTCATGCTCGGCTGGGCGCTGTCGGCGTTCCTCGCCTTTCCGCGGGTCGGGGCGCTCGTGCCACGCCTCGGCGACGGCCGGGTCATGGTCGGGAGCCTCGCGGCGACCGCGGCACTTGTCGGGGTACTCGCCATGATCGACGGTTCGTTCCTCGCGTGGACGATCGTGCCGGTCCTCGTCGGCCTGGGGATCGCGACCGCGGCCGGCATCGTGACGAGCGCGGCCGCGGCGGTGGGCGAGTTCGCTCCCGAGGAGGCGGGGACGGCGTCGGGCGTGTTCAACACGCTCCGCCAGGTCGGCTCGGTCGTCGGCGTCGCGCTGCCGACGGCCGCCTACGACCTGGCGGCCGGCGGCCGGTTCAGCGGTGACCCGGTCTTCGACGGCACCCGCGCGTCGCTCGGGCTGGCGGCGCTGGTCGTCGGACTGGCGGCGATCGCGGCGGGCCGGCTGCTCGCGGACCGGGCGCCTGCTGCCGATCGGGCTCGACACGAGGGAGCCCGGCCGCGGGTGGCGTCGCCGGGCTGAGCCAGGGCCGCGAGCCCAGGCGTGTCGCGGGGTCGTACACGCGCTCGAGGGTGCCGGCTCAGGCGGGAGTCCAGGGCGTCCGAACCGTCGGCGTCGAGCCTCACTCTCGGCGAGCGCTCGAAAAAGTGACCAGGAGAGGGGAGGAAAGTCGCCAGGATGGCCCGATCACGCTACCGCCCATACTCGTCCCGTGCACATCCTGGTCGTCGGCGCCAGCGGCTATGTCGGCGGGCGCCTCGTGCCGCTGCTCCAGACGCGCGGGCACACGCTCGCCCTGATGAGCCGTGATGCCCGGCCCCTCGCGGCGCGGTACCCGGAGGCGGCGGTCGTCACGGCGGACCTCCTCGACCCGTCCACCCTGGCTCCGGCGCTCGATGGGATCGAGGTCGCGTACTACCTCGCCCATTCAATGGGAGCGGGTGAACGAGGGTTCGCCGAGCGGGACCGAATGGCGGCTCGCAACTTCGCCCAGGCTGCGGCGCGCGCGCGTGTGTCGCGGATCGTCTACCTCGGCGGCCTCGGCGACGACTCGGCTGACCTGTCCCACCACCTGGCAAGTCGTCACGAGACCGGCGCCGAGCTCGCCGCGCACGGTGTGCCGGTGACCGAGTTCCGGGCGGCGGTGATCATCGGGTCGGGCAGCGCGTCGTTCGAGATCCTGCGCCACCTGACCGAGCGTCTGCCGATCATGATCACCCCTCGCTGGGTGGGCACCAACTGCCAGCCCATCGGTATCGGCGATGTGCTCGAATACCTCGCGAGCGCACTCGATCATCCGGACGTCGCCGGGATCGTCGAGATCGGCGGTCCGGACATCCTCTCGTATGGCGACATGATGCGGACGTACGCCCGCCTGCGCGGCCTCCGTCGCCTCATGATCCCAGTCCCCGTGCTCACCCCGCGCCTCTCGTCGTATTGGGTGAATCTCGTCTCGCCCGTTCCGGCAGGCATCGCTCGGCCCCTCATCGAGGGCCTCAGGAACGAGGTGATCGTTCGGGAGCCGGCACCTGCCGCCGTGTTCGGCCTCCATCCCTTGCCGTTCGTCGACGCGCTCCAGAGCGCCATCGACCGCACCGACCAGCACGATGTCGAGTCGACGTGGTTCGACGCACTCGTGGCCCCCGACGAGGAAAGCCTGTCGTCGCTGACATCGATCGAGGGGATGATCGTGGAGCGCCGGCAACGAGCCGTCTCCGCATCGCCCGAGCAGGTGTTCTCCGAGGTGGAGGGCATGGGCGGCAAGTCCGGCTGGCCGTACGCGAACTTGCTGTGGCGCGTTCGCGGGCTGGTGGATCGCCTTCTCGGCGGCGTCGGGATGCGCCTGGGGCGCCGCGACCCCGACCATCTGCGGGTTGGTGACGCCCTCGACTTCTGGCGTGTCGAAGAGGTCCGACGGCCGAACCTGCTGCGCCTGCGGGCCGAAATGAAGGTTCCGGGCCGGGCCTGGCTCCAGTACGAGGTGACCTCGACCGATGGAGGCAGCCGCCTCGTCCAGACCGCCTTCTTCGAACCCAAGGGGCTCCCGGGCCTGGCCTACTGGTACGTCCTCTATCCGGTCCATGGCCTGATCTTCCGGGGCATGGCCCGGGTCCTCGCGGAACGCGCGACCCGCCATGCCCGCACCGCGCGCGAGTGATGCGGCGACATTCGCTCGTCGCGGCTGACGGGCGAGGCGACACCTCGGGAACACCCGGCCGCGGCCGACGCCGGTCCGAGGCGATCCTCGCGTGACGACCTGGGGATGAGCGCGCCGTCGAGCCCGCAGACAGCGGTCGTCTGGTTCCGGCGAGACCTGCGCCTGCACGACCATCCGGCCCTCGCCGATGCCCTCGCGAGGGCCGACCGAGTCGCGCCGCTGTTCGTCCTCGATCCTGCCCTGATCACCGGCCGATGGAGCTCGCCGAACCGGACCTGGTTCATGCTCGCCACGCTCGCCGAGCTGGCGGCGTCGCTCGAAGCGGTTGGATCGGTGCTCGTTGTCCGCGCCGGGCGTCCCGAGCTGGTCGTGCCGGCATTCGCCGCGGAGGTCGGCGCGACCGCGGTTCACGTGAGTCGCGATTACGCTCCCTACGGACGAGCGCGGGACGGGCGGGTTGCGGCCGCGCTCCTGCGGGCCGGAGTGGTGCTACACGCCGCGCCGGGCAACCTCATCCACGAACCCGAGGATCTCGCGACGCAGACAGGTACTCCGTACCGGGTCTTCGGCCCGTTCCATCGCGCATGGTCGAACCTGCCGATCAGGATGCCGCTCGCCGCGCCGCCAGTCATCCCAACTGATCCGGCGCTTGCTCGCGTCGCGTCGACGGCGGCCACGGCCGACGGCCGGATGCGGGCGTGGGTCGACGCTCTCCGCGACCTCGGGGTCGGCGCTTCGGACGTGGCGGGTCTCGCGCGTCCGACAGCGAACCCCGAGCTCGTCCCCGACCCCGGCGAGTCCGCCGCGCGACTCCGCCTCGAGCGCTGGACGCGGCCCACTGACGACCGGCCGCCTCAGGTGCTCGACTACCAGCGCGACCGGGACCTCCTCGCGATCGACGGGACCTCCCGCATGAGTCAGGACCTGCGGTGGGGACTTCTCTCGCCCGTCGAGGTCGTGACGCGCGTCCACTCGGCGGAATCGGGACCGGGAGTCCACCGCTTCATCACGGAGCTCGCCTGGCGAGACTTCTACGCGCACGTCCTGTGGCACGACCCGGAATCGGCCCGCCGGGCGACGAGGCGGGCCTACGATCGGGTCCCGTGGCGCGACGACGAGGCGGCGGTCGCGGCCTGGAAGAGCGGGCGAACCGGCTTCCCGGTCGTTGACGCGGCGATGCGCCAGCTCGCGGCGACGGGCTGGATGCACAACCGCGCCCGGATGCTCGTCGCGTCGTTCCTGACCAAGGACCTGCTCGTCGATTGGCGCGTCGGGGAGGCCTGGTTCATGCGCCATCTCCTCGATGGCGATCCGGCCAGCAACAACGGCGGGTGGCAGTGGGCCGCCTCAACCGGGACGGATGCCCAGCCGTACTTCCGGGTGTTCGACCCCGTGGCGCAGGGGCGCCGCTTCGACCCCGACGGCTCCTACGTCCGGCGCTGGGTGCCGGAGCTTGCCGGCGTCGCTATCGAGTACGTTCAGGCACCCTGGACAATGCCGGACGCCGCCCAAGTTCTCTCGCGCTGCCGGATCGGCCGCGACTACCCCGCGCCGATCGTCGAGCACCGCGACGCCCGCCGTCGCGCGATCGCGGCATACGCATCGGTCCGCAGCGGCTCGACGGGCTCCGGCCAGACGCGATCCTGATGTTCCGCGAAGCGGCCGAGCGACGAGGATCGGTAGTGCGCTCGCGCAGACGTCATCCAGTCGGGCCTGGGGTTTGGTACGTGGGGAGTGGGTGCGTGGCCGCGAATATGGCCATCGAGCCGACAGTCTCCAGCTCCACCCGCTCGAACGATGCCTCGAGGATCTCGCCGAGACCCGCCTGGGTGTCGCCGAGGTTGTCGAAGGTGCCTCGCCAGTTGTTGACCTCGAGGATCCTTCGCGCCAACCAGGTATGTCGCCCGGCGAGCCCGAGGATCGATGCACCGAAGAGGACGCCCGTCGGACCGAGGACGGCGGCCACGTTGGCGACGGCGGCAGCCTTGTGCGGGAGCGGCCCTGGCAGGCAATGGAGCACGCCGTTGAGCGCGGCGGAGTCGAACGGCCCGCGGACGGGAAGCGGCTTGCAGACGTCGGCCTCAATGGTCGTGATGTCCAGATGCTGCAACCGCCCGGATGCATGCTCGAGGACGTGCACGTTCGGGTCGAGGAGGGTGACGGCGCTGCCGTCAGGCATGCCGGCTCGTTCCAGGAAGTAGCCGGTACCGGGACCCACGTCGAGGTGCCGGCGGCCGAGGTGCCGCAGGTACCCCTCCACGAGGCGAGCCGTCGGGCACCGCCATACGACTGGCGTGAAGAAGCCAAGGATCAGGGGGTCGTAGATCCTGAGGAAGAGCGGGGTGTACTCACGCTGGCCCTCGTAGGCGGGGTCGTCACGCTCCATCG
>DASTVH010000084.1:0-2731 GCA_035759195.1 Candidatus Limnocylindrales bacterium | reverse complement strand
GCCGCGGCTGCTCCCCGGGGAGCGGCGGGGCTTCGGCCTCGCGTTCGTCGGCCGCGCCCATACGCTCACCCTCGTCGCGTTGCCGCCGCTGTCCCTGGCGATTCTGGGGACGGAGCGCTCGCTCGCGACGGTCACCCTCGTCGTCGCCGCCTTCGTCGTCGCCGGGGCGGCGATGCTCCTTTTCTTCCCGTTGCGTCTCCGTCCCCCGGACGCGCCGCTCCAGGACGGTCGCCGCCTTCGATTCTCCTTCCGCCGTTCGTGGATCCCGCCGCTCCTCGTGACCCTCCTGTACGTCTCGCACTGGGGCGTCGTGACCGCGTACCTGCCGCAGCGGGCGGAGTTCGCGGGCGCCGACGTCGGGCTCTTCTTCGCGGCCGACGGTCTCGCCGTCCTGGCGTTCCGGATCCCGTCGGGCTGGCTGGCCGATCGGGTGCAGCCGCGATGGCTCATCCTGGTGGGCCTGTCGCTGACCGCGGTCGCGATCGCCCTGCTCGTGCTGCCGCCGACGACGCCGCTCCTCATCGCGGCCGGCGGTCTCACGGGCGCCGGGGCCGGTCTGGTGCTGACGCCGCTGCTCGTCGAGATGTCGCGGCGCAGCACCGACGCGGATCGCGGCAGCGCCTTCGCGATGCTCTCTGCGTCGTTGGCCGCGGCGCTGGTCCTCGGGAGCATCGGGGTGGCCCCGATCATCGAATCGGCGGGCTTCGAGGCCACGATCCTGGCCTCGATCGCGGGGCTCGTCGTCGCGACGCTCGTCGCGCTGGTCGATCCGAAGCTCGGGTCGCGGGACGCCCTCGTCGCGGCGCCGGCCGGGGACTGACGCGCGACGAGCGTCAGTCTGCGGAACGGGGTCCGTCCGGCAGACGGACCGTGAACGCGGTGCCACGGCCGCTCTCGCTCGTGACCTGAATCGTCCCGCCATGGGCCTCGACGAGGCTCCGAGCGATGGCCAGCCCGAGCCCGGAGCCACGGGACTCCGCTCCCTTCGCGAACCGATCGAACACCTTTGGGAGGAGGGCCGGCTCGATCCCGCCGCCGGTATCGGTGACGGTCAGGACGACCTCGCCGGCCTCCGGCGACGCACGAGGCATCTGCCGGTCGGTCGCCGCAGCCTCGATCCGAACCGTGCCGCCCGACGGCGTGTGGCGGAGCGCGTTGGCGACGAGATTGACGAGCACCTCGCGGATCCGGATCGGGTCGATGTCGAGGAGCGGGAGATCGTCGTTGACGCTCACCCCGAGCTCGACGCCGGCCGTCGCCGCCGTCGAACGGAACGACGCCGCCACATCCTCGATGACGATCGCGAGATCGGTCGGCTCCCGATGGAGGGCAAGGCTGCCGCTCTCGGACAGGGTGACCGTGCGCAGGTCGTCGACGAGACGCGACAGGACCCGGATCTCCTCGAGGATCGCGGCGAGGTGCGCCTCATCCGCCGGATGGACGCCGTCGAGGATCGCCTCGACGTTGCCCTGGACGACGGCGAGCGGCGTCCGGAGCTCGTGGGAGACGTCGGCGAGGAGCGTCCGGCGCTGGGTCGCGTCGGCCTCGAGCCGGGCGACCATCGCGTTAAAGCGGCGGGCGAGCTGGCGAATCGGGTACGGGCCGCCGGTCGGCTCGCGCACGCGGACCGCGAGGTCGCCGGCCTCGACGCGGTCGGCGGCGTCGGCGATGGCATCGAGCCCGCCGGCGGCCCGCCGCATCGCCCGCCCGACGGCGACGATCCCGACGGCCGCGATGATCAGGACCGCGAGGCCACCGACCCGGGCGGCGTCCCCGAGCGGTCCCGCGGCGGCGACCGCGCTCGCCACGAGGCCGAGGAGCCCGACGAGCCCGAACAGGAACAGGACCCCGAACAGACAACCGAAGCCGCGGGCGATCCGCGAGGGCCGACGACCCCAGGGTCCGTGACTCCAGGGTCCGCGTTGCCACGGCCTGCCCGTCGGCGGCCACGGTTCATTGTCCGGCCACCACGGCGGCCGGCGGCGGGGTTGCCAGCCGCGGTCGCGCCCGGCCTCCCGCTCGGTCGGCTGGTCGGCCGGCCGGTCGGTGGCGTCGCGCCCGGCCGGTTCCCCGGTCATGTCCGTTCATCCGCGAAGCGGTAGCCGACGCCGTAGACCGTCAGGAGGTAGCGCGGGCGTCGGGGATCCGGCTCGAGCTTGCGGCGGAGGTTCTTGACGTGCGTGTCGATCGCCCGCTCGTACGACTCGAACGCGACGCCGTGGACCGCGTCGAGGAGCTGCGAGCGGGTGAAGATCCGACCGGGCCGTCCGGCGAGCGTCGCGAGCAGCTGGAACTCGGTGGGGGTCAGCTCGATCTGGCGACCGGCCAGCTCCGCCCGCATCCGGGGCAAATCGAGCGTCAGGTCGCCGGCGACGACGCGGTCGGGCGTTGCCCCGCCCGCGCTCGAACCGCTGTCGACCCGCCGCAGCACGGCCCGCACGCGGGCCACGAGCTCCCGCGGGCTGAACGGCTTCGTGAGGTAGTCGTCAGCGCCGAGCTCGAGGCCGAGGACCTTGTCGAGCTCGTCGTCGCGGGCGGTCAGCATGACGATCGGCAGGGACGAGCTCCGCCGAATTTCGCGGGTCACGTCGAGGCCGTCGAGTCCCGGCAGCCCGAGGTCGAGGACGACGAGATCGGGCCGCGATCGGGCGACGGCCTCCAGCGCCGCCGGGCCGTCCCGGGCGACGACGACGGCGAAACCGCCGTGCTCGAGGTAGTCGCGCGCCAGCTC
>DASTVH010000083.1:0-3060 GCA_035759195.1 Candidatus Limnocylindrales bacterium | reverse complement strand
GCCGAGGCCGAGCGGATCGGCCTCATCAACGAGGTCGTGCCGGCCGGAGAGGCCGTCGCCCGGGCCCGGGCGATCGGCGAGGAGATCGCGCAGCGCGGTCCGCTCGCCGTCCGCGAGGTCAAGGCACTCGTCGACGCCGCGCTCGACCGCGATCTCGCCGCGGGCCATGCGGCCGAGGTCGAGGCCTCGGTCCGGATCTTCGCCAGTGACGACATGCTCGAAGGCGCCCGTGCCTTCTTCGCCAAACGCGATCCCGAGTACCACGGCCGATGAGGCCAGGAAGTGAGGAAGCCGTTCATGAGTGACGTCGGCCGGTTCGGGGTGTTCCTGCCCTCGTACATCTGGGAGGGCGACGGGCCCGAGCGGGCGCGGGGCATCAAGAGCTTCGCGCAGGAGGTCGAGGACCTCGGCTTCGACTCCCTGTTCATCACCGATCACCTGCTGGCGGCGAAGCGGTTCTACTCCGTCTCGTTCCTCGAGCCGATCTCGGCGCTCGCGGTCGCCGCCGGCGTGACGAATCGGGTCCGCCTCGGCACCTCGATCCTCATCATGCCGCTGCGCCACCCGGTGATGCTCGCCAAGGAGCTCGCGACGCTCCAGTTCCTCTCGGAGAACCGGTTCATCCTGGGCGCCGGGGTCGGTTGGAACGAGGCCGAATACGAGGCGATGGGCGTCCGCAAGTCCGAGCGCGGGAAGCGGACCGACGAGATCCTCGACATCATGATCCCGCTCCTCGAGGGCGAAACCGTCACATACGACGGCGCCTACTACTCGGTCGACGACCTGTTCATCGAGCCGATCCCGTCCCAGCGTCCCGAGATCTGGATCGGCGGCGGCTCGCAGCTGGCCGACCCCAAGTCGCCGGACCTGCCGCGCTTCGTCGAGTCGGTCAAGGCGCGCGTCCTGCGGACCGACGGCTGGATCCCCCGGCCGACCTGCCCGCCGGAGGACATCGCCCGCGACTGGCAGGAGCTCCAGGACTACTACCGCGCCCACGGCCGCGACCCCGGGGAGTGCGTCGTGGCCCACGAGAACTTCATGCACTTCGTGCCGACGAACGACCCGGCCCGGGCCCGCGCCGAACAGCACGAGGCGTTCCTGCGGGTGATGAGCACGGAGCGCGGCCCGAACTATCTCGAGTCGGTCTACCTGTTCGGGACGCCGGACGAGATCGTGGCGTCGCTCCAGGCGCGCGTCGACGCCGGCGTGGAGTACTTCATGCTCCACACGATGACGCCCGATCCGGCCCAGCTCCGCAACTGGGTCGAGGAGATCATCCCGAACGTCACGTTCCCGCCGACGGCCGGGCCGGTCCGGCGGATGGCACCGGCCGCCACACGGTGACGCCCGCCGCGGCCCGCCGACGACGCCCGCGGTGACCCGCCGGGTCGCGCTGCTCGGCAAGCCGCTCCGGCGGCGGCATTCGGTCGTCATGCACAACGCGGCGTTCGCCGCGGCCGGCATCGACGCCCGCTACGAGCTGCTCGAGATCGAGCCCGACGACGTCGCGGCCGCGGTGGCGGCGGCGCGCGGACCCGGGTGGTTCGGGCTGGGCGTGACCGCGCCGTACAAGCGCGTCGTGGCCGGGCTCTGCGACGAGGTGGAGGACGACGCGGCCGTGATTGGCGCGGTGAACAACGTCCTGCGCACGGCCGAGGGCCGGCTCGTCGGGTTCAACAGCGACGCGCCGGGCTTCCGGGCTGGAGTCGAGCTGGCTCTCGGCCGACCCCTGGCCGGGCTCGAGGTCGTCGTCGCCGGGGCCGGCGGCGCCGCTCATGCCGTCGTCTTCGCCTGCCTGGCGGCGGGTGCCCGTACCGTGACGATCGGCAACCGGTCCCTGCCGGCCGCGACGGCCCTCGCCGAGCGCTTCGCGGCCGTCGGTGAGGGGGCGCTCGCTGCCGTCGCGCTCGACGACGCGGCGTTCGCGGCGGCGCTCGCCACGGCGGACCTCGCGGTCAACGCGACGACCGTCGGCATGATCGACGCAGGGATGACGATCCCGGTCGACGCGCTGCCCGACCGCGCCACCGTCTTCGACCTGGTCTACGTGCCATCCGAGACGCCGGTCCTGGCGGCGGCCCGGGCCCGCGGCCTTCGGGCGGCGAACGGCTCCGAGATGCTCATCCAGCAGGCGGCGATCGCCTTCGAGCGCTGGACCGGCGTCGGGGGGATGGCCGACGTGATGCGGGCGGCCGTCACGCCGCTCCTCGCCGACCCGGCCGCGACCGCCTGACCGATGCGCCTCGGGACGATCTACGTGGACGGCCGGCCGCGGGTGGCGGCGACCCGGATGGGCCGGATCGTGCCACTGCCGCCGGGCGACCCGGCATGGACGTCGATGCGGACACTTGCCGGGGCCGGTCCCGCGGCGCTCGAGCGGGCTCGGGCGTGGCTCGAGGACCAGCCGATCGGCGGCGAGCGGGAGCCGGGCGAAAGCGGGGTCCGGTTCGGGCCGGCCGTGCCCGACCCGGGAGCCATCTACACGGTCGGCCTGAACTACCGATCACCGGGCGAGCCGCCCGGTGCGGGCCCCGAGCGGCCGCTCATCTACGGCAAGGCGGCCGGGTCGGTCGCCGGCCACGGCGCGACGCTCTCCTGGGACCGGTCGGTGACCGACGACGTCGACGCCGAGATCGAGCTCGGGGTCGTCATCGGGGCGCCGGCGTTCCGGGTCGAACCCGGGGACGCGATGGGCCACGTCTTCGGGTACACGTGCATCAACGACATCTCGGCCCGCGACGAGCGGCTCGACGGCGACCAGTGGCTGCTCGGCAAGTCGATGCCGGGCTTCTGCCCGGTCGGCCCCTGGATCGTGACCGCCGACGAGCTCGACCCATCGGACCTCAGCCTCGGCTGCGCCATCGACGGGGCGGCGATCCAGGACGATCGGACCTCGAACATGCGCTTCGCGATTCCCGAGATCGTCGCCTACCTGAGCCGCCACCTCGAGCTCCGGCCGGGCGACCTGATCGCGACCGGAACCCCGGTCCGCCTCGAGACGCCGCCGGGACCCGGCCGCCGGCTGCGTCCGGGCGATACGGTGACCGCCTGGATCGAGCG
>DASTVH010000082.1:0-15808 GCA_035759195.1 Candidatus Limnocylindrales bacterium | reverse complement strand
CACGCCGGCGCCCTCGCCGACCCTGCCGTCACCGTCGGTCGCACCGAGCGGCTCACCGGCCTCGCCGGCGCCCGCGCCGACCGCCGCGCCGGCCGGCACGACGATCGTTCGGGCGTATTTCTGGCTCGATGGTCCGCAGGGGACCGCCGGCCTCGTCGGCGTCCTCCGTGAAGTGCCCGAGACGCGGGCCGTCGCGACCGCCGCCATGAACGCGCTCGTCGCTGGTCCGACCGCCACCGAGCGCGACGGCGGGATCAGCTCGACCATTCCTGCCGGCACCCAGCTCCTCGGCATCTCGATCGAGAACGGGATCGCTACCGTCGACCTCTCGAGCGAGTTCGAGTCGGGTGGCGGGAGCGCCTCGGTCCTGACGCGGCTGGGCCCGGTCGTCTACACCCTGACCCAGTTCCCGACGGTCGACTCGGTCGTCTTCCGCGTCGAGGGCCGGACCGTCACGGTGTTCGGCGGCGAAGGCGTGATCCTCGACGGGCCCGTGGCCCGCGACGACTACCACGACCTGCTCCCGGCGATCTTCGTCGACCGCCCGGTGTGGGGCGCGGCGATCGGCAACCCGGCCCGCGTCGCCGGTCTGTCGAACGTCTTCGAGGCGAGCTCGCAGGTCCAGCTCCTCGACGGCTCCGGCCGGGTCCTCGTCGATCAGTACGTCATGGCCACCTGCGGCACCGGCTGCTGGGGCACGTTCGACGTCACGATCGACTACGACGTCCCGAGGGCCCAGTGGGGCACCCTGCGGGTCTACGAGCCGTCCGCCCGGGACGGAACGTCCGAGAACATCCGCGACTACCCGGTCTGGCTCACGCCCGCCGGCTGAGGCGCCGCCTCAGGAAGCCGATCGGCACGCCGCCCTGGCCCGCACGGCCAGGGCGGCGGCCTGCTGGAGCCCGGTGCTGCCGCTCGCCAGCGACTCGCCGGCCGCCTGGCCGTCCTCGTCGGACGGCGGCGACGGGGCCGTCGCGAGCGCGTCGAACGCTTCGGCCGAGGCTTCGATCTGGGCGAGTCCGTCCCGATACGCTCCGACCGCGTCGGCGTAGCACGGATCCGCCATGTGCTCCTCGAGCCAGGCCGTCTCGTCGGCGGCGAACGCGGCGAGCCGGCCGGCGACCAGCTCGAGCTCGCGCGGGCTGCCCGCGCTCGCCTCGGCGAGCGCGCGCACGAGCTGGCCGAGTCGCGACGTGCTCACTTCGAGTCGCTCCTCGAACTCGACGAGGCCCGGGTTCGGGGCGGCCTCGATCGGCGACGTCGTCGGGGAGGGACTGGGCTCCGGCCATGGCTCGGTTGGCGCGCACGCGACCAAGAGCAGGACCAGGACAGCCGGCAGGCCGGCCGGGAAGCGGGGTCGCATCACGCCCGGCAGTACGGGCCGGAGCGACGGCGGGTTCAGATCGAGCCGGCTGGGCTGCGGTCAGGCGTGTTTGATCGTGATCCGCTCGATGATGTTCGCGACGTCCTCGGCCTTGTCGATCGTTGCCTCGAGGAGCCCGTAGATCTCCTTCCACTTGATCACGTCGATCGGGTCCCGATCGCCGTCGAACAGGCCCGCGATCGCCGCCCGGGCGATCCTGTCGCCCTCGTTCTCGAGGCGATGGATCTCGATCCAGTAGCGGTCGAGGCCCTTGAAGCCCTTGAGGTGGCCGAGCGCGTCGTGGACGACCTCGACCTGCTTGACGATGATCGCGGCCTGCTCCACGGCGGTCGCGGTCGGCGCCTCGATCCGGTAGAGGATGAACGTGTCGGCCGTCTCCTCGATGAGGTCGAGGACGTCGTCGAGCCCGCTGATCAGCGCGTAGATCTCCTCGCGATCGAACGGCGTCACGAACGTCGCCTCGAGGCGATGGCCGATGTCGTGGCTGATCTCGTCGCCGCGGTGCTCGGTGGCCCGGATCTCGAGGGCCCGGGCCTCGGGCTCGTCGAACGTCCGGAGCATCGCCTCGAGCTGGCGCGCGCCGTTGAGCACGTTCGCGGCGTCCTCGACGAACAGGTCGAAGAAGCGCTCCTCGCGCGGGATGATTCGCAGACGCACGTGAGGTCCTCCGGGACGGCCGCGCCGGTGGGCTCGCCGACCGGCAGTGGGAATCGGGTCGTGGTCGGCCGCAAGGGTATCGCGGTCTCGCCGCCTGTGCGATCCTCGGGTCGTGGATTGGGCGGTCGTCGCGTTCATCGCCGGACTGGCGATTCTCCTCGCGATCGCCATCGGCCTCCAGCTGGCCCACGGGCGCGAGCTCGAGACGCTTCGCGAGCTGACCGATGCGCCGGACGCGCCGACCGACCTCGGGGCCCGCGTCCGGGCTCTTCGGGAGCGGCTCGCGGCCAGCGAGTTCGAACTCGACCAGCAGGTCCGCAATGCGTCCTATCTCGCCGACCTCATGGGGGTCGGCATCCTCCGCCTCGGGGAGGGCCTCCGGGTCGAGCTCGCGAATCAGGCGGCCCACATCCTGCTCGGGCGGGCGCCGGGCTCGGTCGTCGGCCGATCGGCGATGGAGGCGTTCGTCGACGCGGGCATCGAGGCCGTCATCGTCGCCGCCCGGGACCGCGGCGCGGCCTCCGGCGAGTTCCGCCTCCGGGGCAACGAGGGCCCGATCGTCGTCGTCCGGGCCCGTCGCTCGCCGATCCGGGGTGTCTGGGTCGTCCTCGACGACGTCTCGGAGCTGCGCCGGCTTCAGCAGATCCGAGCCGAGTTCGTCGACAACCTCTCGCACGAGCTGCGCACGCCGCTCACGACGGTGAGCCTTCTCGCCGAGACGCTCGCCCGAGAGGCCGACGCGGCGGGTGATGCCGTCCCGGCGAAGATGCGCGACCGGATCACGAAGATCGAGGTCGAGACCGGCCATCTCGTCCAGATGGTCAACGAGCTGCTCGATCTCGCCCGGATCGAGAGCGGCGGCCCGCTCGTCCTGCTCGACGACGTCGATCTCCGGGCGACGGTCACCGAATCGGTCGAGCGGCTGCGGCTCTTCGCCGAGCGACAGGGCCTGCGCCTGGTCGTGGATGCGCCGGAGCCGGTGCCTCTGGTCCGCGGCGACGACTCCCGCCTCGGCCAGGTCATCGTGAACCTCGTCCACAACGCGGTGAAGTTCGGTGCGGACGGCGGCGAGGTGACCGTCCGGGTCCGGCGCGAGGGCGAGGAGGTCGTCGTGGCCGTCGTCGACCGAGGCATCGGCATTCCGGCGGCCGACCAGCCCCGGATCTTCGAGCGGTTCTACAAGGTCGACCGGGCCCGCGTCCGGGGCGGCGGGACCGGGCTTGGTCTCTCGATCGCGCGCCACGTGGTCGGCCAGCACGGCGGCCGGATCTGGGTCGAGTCCGAGGAGGGCGAGGGCTCGACGTTCTCGTTCGCATTGCCCGTCCCGGCACCGGCGGAGTTGGCACACTAGCCCCGTGTCACGCCTGACCGTCGCGACCCTCAACATCCGCAACCTGGCCGACCGCTGGGACGAGCGGCTGCCGCTCCTCCTCGCCGACATGAGCGCGCTCCAGCCCGACGTCCTCGGCCTCCAGGAGGTCGTGTTCCCGCTGCAGCAGGACCGCCTGATCGGAGCGGCGGGCGAGGGCCGCTACGAGTCGCACCGCGGCTGGGCCGGCCGCCCGGAGTACGGCAACTCCCTGCTCGTCCGAAGGCCGCTCGCCGCAACCGACGTCGAGCGGCTCGATCTCGGGTACAACCGCTCGGCCCTGCGGGCGACGCTTCGCCCCGAAGGCGCGCCGGCCGTGCTGGTCGCGGTCACCCACCTCCACCACGTCACCGCCGACGAGGCGATCCGCGACGATCAGGTCCGGATCCTGCTCGACTGGCTGGCCGGCGCGCCAACCTGGGACGCCCAGGTCGTCGTCGGCGACTTCAACGCCGAGCCCGACGAGCCGGCCGCGGAGCGGATCCGGGCAGGCGGCTACCGATCGGCGTTCGCCGAGGCCACCGGGGCCGACCCGGCGGTCACCTGGCCGTCGGGGCTCCGGGCGCCGGCAATGGACACCGACGGGCCGCCCGGCTGCCTCGACTACGTCTGGCTGCGCGGCGACGTCCGCTCGACGGCGGCCCGCCTGGTGTTCGACCGGCCGGCGGTCGGCGACCCGACGCTCTACCCGAGCGACCACGTCGGGATCGCCGCCGAGCTCGAGGTCGGTCGCCCGGCGCCGGCCGGCTCCGACTGACGTGGCCGCTCTCCGCCTGGCCCACCGGGGCGACTGGCGGCGCGCACCGGAGAACAGCCTGGCTGCCTTCCTCGCCGCCCTCGAGGTGCCCGGCTGCGACGGCCTCGAGTTCGATGTCCATGCGGCACGCGACGGGACTCCCGTCGTGATCCACGACGAGACCCTCGAGCGCGTCCAGGGCGTTCCGGGCCGGGTCGCGGAGATGACCTCTGCCGAGCTCGCCGATCACGACGTGCCGACCCTCGAGGAAGTCCTCGTCGCCCTGCCCCGCCGGGCGTTCCTCGACGTCGAGCTCAAGGGCGATCCGGGCCGCGCCGCGGTCGACGTCCTGACGGCCGGCCGCGGCCCCGCGCTGTCGCGGGCGGTCGTCTCCTCGTTCGAGCCGGACACGCTCGAGCGGGTCGCCCGGCTCGCCCCATCCTGGCCGCGCTGGCTCAACGTCGAGGACCTCGGGCCTGCGACGCTCGAGCTCGCCGTCCGGCTCGGCTGTCGCGGCGTCTCCGCGGATTGGCGAGCGATCGACGCCCGGTCGACGGCCCGGGCCCGCGAGGCCGGCCTCGAGGTCGCGGCATGGACCGTCCGCCGCCGCGCGACGTACGCCCGCCTGGAGCGCCTCGGCGTCGTCGCGATCTGCGTCGAGGCGGCCGCGCTCGACGGTTGAGGCGCGGTCCGCATCTCGGGACTCGCCGCACGCGGTCGCGAGGTCGGCCTATCCTCGAGGCGACCCTTCAGGGAGGAAATGGGATGCCGCCAGTCGACCGGGCCGATCTCGTCGTCGTCGGGGCCGGGACGATCGGCGGCTGGGCGTCGGTCTTCGCCGCGGATGACGGCGTCGGGCGGGTCGTCGTCCTCGAGGCGGGCCTCGCCGGCCAGGGCGCCAGCTCGCGGGCCGCCGGGATCGTCCGGGCCCAGGGCGGGACCCCGGCGACCGTGGCGCTCGGCCGCTGGTCGATCGACTTCTACAACGGCCAGCCAGCCCGCTACGGCACCGATTCGGGCTTTCGCGAGCTCGGCTACCTCATCCTCGCCGTCACCGAGGCCGACGAACGGGAGGGTCGGGCCCGCGTCGGGATGCAGCGCGCGGCCGGCCTCGACGTCGAGTGGCTGACCGCGGCCGAGGCCGCCGCCCGCATCCCGACCCTCGCCCCCGACGGCCACCGCGGCGGATCATTCGCCGCGACCGACGGCTGCATCGACCCGCCGCGCAACGTGCGGGCCTATTCACTCGCGATGCAGGCGGCCGGCGTCGAGCTGCGGGAGCGGACCGCGTTCGAAGGGCTCGTCCTCGAGAAGGGCGGCCGCGGCGGCGGCCGGCGCCTCGTCGGCGTCGAGACGAGCCGGGGCCGGATCGCGACCGAGCGGCTCATCCTGACCGGCGGGCCGTCGCTGGGTGCCGTCGGCCGCGCGGCCGGCCTGCGGATTCCGGCCGGAGCCGCCCGCCACACCGTCTGCGTCCTCGAGCCCGCCGATGCGTTCGACGTCGACCGCCAGGCGATGGTCTTCGACATCGGCGAGGGGCTGTACTGGCGGCTCGAGGAGCGCGGGCTGCTCTTCGGCTGGAGCGACCCGGACGAATCGCCCGGTGAGGGTCGATCGATCAACTGGCCGATGTACGAGCGCGTTCGGGAACGCCTCGAGGCGTTCGTCCCGGCCACCCGCGGCCTCGGCATCCGCCGGATCTGGGCGGCGACGATCGACTTCACCCCCGATCACCTGCCGATCCTCGGTCCGGCCCTCACGCCCGACGGAGCGTCGATCGAGGGCGTCGTCGTCGCCTCGGCCGGCGGTCACGGGATGATGTGGGGCCCGGGGGTCGCGCGGGTCGCGGTCGACCTCGCCATCCACGGGTCGACGGGCATCGTGGACGCGGCGGATCTCGGTCTGGATCGGTTCGACGCCGAGGGTCGCAGCCGGCTCGCGACCGACCCGATCGCCCTGCCGTTCCCGACCACCACCGGCGAGGTCGGGACCGCTCGCCGATGACGACGGGGACGTGACGGACAGGGACGCTCCGTGACCGACGCGGTCGGCAGGCTCCGCCTCGCGGCAGGCGAGGCCGAGCTCGAGATCGACCGACTCGCCGGCGGCCGGATTGCCTCGTTCCGCGTCGCCGGCCGGGAGCTGCTCGTCACCGAGGGCATGGGCCCGATCGCGTGGGGCTCGTTCCCGATGGTTCCGTTCGCCGGGCGCATCCGGCGCGGGACGTTCCGGTTCGACGGGCGATCCTGGACGCTGCCGATCAACTGGCCGCCGCACGCGATCCACGGGTTCGGCTTCGAGCGGCCCTGGACCGTGCAGGACGAACGGACGCTGGAGTATCGGCTCTCCGATCCGTGGCCGTTCGCGGGCTCGGTCGTCCAGCGGTTCGATCTGTCGGCGGGCACGCTCCTCGCGACCATGGAGCTCGCCGCGGACGAGCCCATGCCGGCCACGATCGGCTGGCATCCCTGGTTCCGGCGCCGCCTCGGCCCTGACGAGCCCGAGGTCGCGCTGCGGTTCGACGCCGAGGTGATGTACCGCCGCGACGACGAGGGCATTCCGACCGGCGAGCTCGTCGTCCCGCCGCCCCGGCCCTGGGACGACTGCTTCACCGGCGTCCGGGGCGACCCGAGCCTCACCTGGTCGGGTGCCCTCACGCTCGAGATCGGCTCGTCCTGCTCGTTCTGGGTCGTCTACGACGAACAACCCCACGCGATCTGCATCGAGCCCCA
This sequence comes from Candidatus Limnocylindrales bacterium, assembly GCA_035759195.1. GTDB lineage: Bacteria > Chloroflexota > Limnocylindria > Limnocylindrales > CSP1-4 > CF-46. The sequence goes on along the minus strand of DASTVH010000082.1, from coordinate 8,930 downwards.
GTCCGGGCCTCCGGACGCACCGAACCTCGACCCGACGATCGTCGAGCCGGGACGGCCGCTCGTCGCGACGATGGAGTGGCGCTGGCGACCGGCCTGAGCGGCGAGCCGGCTCGGCCTCGCCGCCCGATGGCAGAATCGAGGCGATGGACCGGCGGCCCGGAGCCCTGACGCTGAGCGAGGACGATCGGCGCGTGCTGGCCTCCTGGGCGGCCGACTGCGCCGAACGGACGTTGCCCATCTTCGAGGCGGCGGCACGCGCCGATTCGCGTCCCCGCGAGGCGATCGACGGCGTCCGCCGGTTCGCCGGCGGCGAGCTCCGGATCGGGGCCGCCCGGGCGCTGGCCGTCGCGGCCCACGCGGCGGCCCGCGAGGCCGGTGATCCGGCCGCCACGGCCGCCGCCCGGGCCGCCGGCCACGCGGCCGCGACCGCGCACATGGCCGCCCACGCCCGAGGCGCACCCGCCTATGCCGCGATCGCCGTCGGGCTCGCACACCCGGCAGATCCGGGTTCCATCGCCGCCGAGACCCGCTGGCAGCTGGCCCGCGCATCGCCGGCCGTCCGCGACATCCTGCGCCGATTGCCGGCCCCGCCGGGCGGTGGCGGCAGGCTCGGGGCCCTGATCGCCGACCTGCATGCGAACGTCACCCGGATCGATCGATCCGGGTGACGCCGTGACTGTCTGGGCCGGCCCCGGCCCGCGCCGGGATCAGGCGGGGCGGGCGGCGTGCGGCCTGGTCGCGAACTGGGCGACGAACGCGCGAAGGCGCTCGACGACGGACGGTCGCGGCGCGCGGAGCGCGGCGGCGTCGGCGGCGGCCTTCTCGGCGGCGGTCGACGCGACGAGGACGTAGTAGGCGGAGATCGACATCATGGTGGGTGGTTCCTGGTGGCAGGCTGAAGTCGGTCGGGAGACGGTTCTAGGCCCTCACGGTACGCACGGCGCCACGCCCGGACGAGTGACGGTCGTCGCGTCCGGGCATGACAAATGTCGTGCCGGCGACCGAAACCGCCGCCGAACGACCCTCAGCAGCAGTCTCCGCCGCAGCAGCCCCCGACATCGGTTCCGGCAGCGGCGAGCGCCAGGGGCCGCGGCAGCTCGGGCATCGTCGGCAGGTCGCCGACGGGGGGCGCGACGGCGGGCTTCGACGCCCGGATGATCGCCGCGTAGAGCCCGTCGGCGACAGCGTGGGTCGGCACGAGCTCGATGTCGGTCAGTCCGACCGCCGCCAGTCCGAGGCGGTACTCGTCGAACGACAGGGCGCCCGCGATGCAGCCGGCGAAGCTGCCGCGCTCGGCGCGGTCCTCGACCGAGAGCGAGTCGTCGGCGACGACGTCGCTGACGCCGACGCGGCCGCCGGGCTTGAGGACCCGGGCGATCTCGCGGAAGACCGCGGCCTTGTCGGCGGCCAGATTGATCACACAGTTGCTGATGACGACGTCGATCGTCGCCGACGGCAGCGGCACCGATTCGATCGTGCCCCGGACGAACTCGACGTTCGTGACGCCGGCCTCGGCCGCGTTGCGGACGGCCAGCTCGAGCATCTCGTCGGTCATGTCGAGCCCGAACGCCCGGCCCGTGGGACCGACCCGGCGGGCCGAGAGGATCACGTCGATCCCGCCGCCCGAGCCGAGATCGAGGACCCGTTCGCCGTCGCGCAGCTCGGCCACCGCGGTCGGGTTGCCGCAGCCGAGGCTGGCGAGGACCGCGGCGTCGGGCAGCATCGCCCGATCGGTGTCGGCGTAGAGGAGCTCGCCGAAGGCCGTCGCGCCGTCGGGCCCGCAGCAGGATGCCTGGGCGGCCGAGTCCGACCGGCTGGCGCTCGCGGCGCGGGCGGCCTCCGCATATCGGGCGCGGACCTCTTCGTGGATCGCGTTCTCGTCGAGCGTCATCGGTCGTTCTCCGGTCCGGGTCGTCGGGTCAGGCGAGGCAGCAGACGGTGTCGAGCGACACGCCCGACGACGTCGTCGCTGCCCGCGCCCGTCGGCCGAGCAGGCCGCCGAGTGCGGCGCTGACGGCGGCAGCCAGGCGGCCGGCAGGGCGGGGCTCCTGCGCGCGGGCCTCGCGCAGGGCTCGGATATGGGCGAGCTTGCGGTGGTCGGGCTCGTCGACCCGGAAACCGCCGCCGATCATCCAGGAGATCGTGGTGTCCACGTCGTCATTCCTCCTCTGGTTCGTCGTGATGTCCCGCATCCTAGAGGCTGTATTGATTCTTGTCAATATCGATGCCGCACGATATGATGCGCCCATGGCTCGAACGAAGAGGTCCCCGCTGATCGATCCCGACGTCCGGTTGTTCCAGGCGCTCGCCGATCCGACCCGCCTTGCGATCGTCCGCGAGCTCACCGGCGCACCCGAGGTCTGCGCCTGCGACTTCACGAGCTGCTGCGACGTCCGCCAGCCGACCGTCTCGCACCACCTCAAGGTGCTCCGCGAGGCCGGCGTCATCGAGAGCGAGCGGCGCGGCTCGTGGATCTTCTACCGCCTGGCGCCCGGAATCGCCGATCGGTTGCGTGGGTTCGCCGCCGAGCTGAGCGGCGCCGGCCAGCTCATCCCGGCCGCGTCGCTCGGGCGAAGGCCGTCGAACGCGGCGACGAGCCCGCCACACGCCTGACGTCGAGGCGCGAACCGGCCCGGACGGGAATCCGGCGAACATCCTTCTGGTGCCCCCGCACCGCCGGCCGGTCCGTCAGTCTTCGCCGCGGCCTCGCAACAGGTCCGGTGGCACGAGCCAGCGCAGCGTCCCCGACCCCGGGGCCAGCGGCCGGACGGTGTCCACCCGGGCCAGCGCCCCCTTCCGCATCGCGATGTCCGGTGCGCCGGACAGCTCGCTCACGAGCTCGCTGAAGTCGGGATCGTGGCCGACGAGGATCGGCCGGACCGGCTCCCCGGCGTCGAAGAGAATCGCCTCGATCGCGACGAGGTCGAGCGGCCCACCGAGGCGCTCGTCCTCGCGAACCTCGACCTCGAGCGCCGCCCCGACGATCTCCGCCGTCCGCGCCGCCCGGACCTTCGGCGAGGTGATGAGGGCATCGGGTCGGAAGCCGACCGAGGCGAGGAACCGGCCGAGCCGTTCGGCCTGCCGCTCGCCCTTGGCCGAGAGCGGCCGCCGGGCATCGGGACCGGACCACGATTCGGGGTTGCCGGCGTGGGCGTGCCGCAGGAAGTGGAGCTCGACCGGCGCCCCGTCACCGCGGTCAGGCACGGGCGGTCGTCGGCGCCTCGTCGCGCTCCCGTCGGGCGAGGGTGATGAACGCCTGGATTCGGGTCGCCATGAGCGTCAGGGTCGTCCGGAAGGCGGCCAGCCGCTCGTCCTCGCTGCCCTCGACCGCGGCCGGGTCCTCGTAACCCCAATGGAGCGTCCGGTGCACGCCGGGGAAGACCGGGCAGACCTGGCGGGCCTGGTCGCAGACGGTGATGACGTAGTCGAAGCGCTGGCCGAGGAACTCCTCGACCGACTTCGAGCGAGCCCACGAGTGGTCGATGCCGGCCTCGTCGAGGACGCGGGCGGTGAGCGGGTTGATGCCCTTCGGCTCGGTGCCCGCCGAGTGGACCTCGAAGTCGTCCCCGCCGTGCGTTCGCAGCAGCGCCTCGGCCAGGACGCTCCGGGCCGAGTTGCCGGTGCAGACGACGAGGACGCGAATCGGCCGGCTCAGGGTGCCGGCCGCGCCCGTGGACACCTCGCTCATGGGTTGAGATCCTCGATCTCGCCCGACGCAAGGAAGACGACGTCCTCGGCGATATTCGTCACCCGGTCGCCGATCCGCTCCGTGTAGTGGGCCGCGAAGAGGATCCGGGTCCCCCGCTCGACGTTGCCCGGATCGGCTCGCATCAACGCGACGACCTCGTCGAACGTGCGGTGATAGAGGCGATCGACCTCGTCGTCCCGTGCCGCCACCTCGCGCGCCCGGGCCACGTCGACATCGACGAGGGCGCGGAGGATGTCGCCGACGAGCGTCGCCGCGAGCTCGCCCATCCGGGGCAGGTCGACGTACTCCTTGAGCGGCGGGTGCGGCGCGAGCTTGCGGACCTGCTTGGCGACCGAGCCGGCATGATCGCCCATCCGCTCGAGCTCGTACGAGACATGGTCGAGCGAGAGCAGGAAGCGCAGGTCGCGGGCGACCGGCGACTGGGTGGCGATCGCCCGGGTGATCAGGGTCGAGATCTCGCGCTGCATCTCGTTGATCCGGCGATCGTTCACGATCACCGCGGTCGCCGCCTCGGCGTCATGGTGGACGAGTGCCGCGATCGCGGCCCGGATCGCCTCCTCGACGAGCGAGCCCATCCGCAGGACCTGGTCCTTGATCTCGGACATGTCGTGATCGAGCTGGGGCCGCGACGGATGCGCCAGGGGGTTGGCCTCGATGGCTTCGTCGTGTGTCGTCATCGTCGCCCCCGCTCAGCCGAACCGACCGGACACGTAGTCCTCGGTCATCTGTTCCCTGGGATTCGTGAAGATCTCGATCGTCGCGTCCTGTTCGACCACGTATCCGGCCCGGTCCTCGTCCATGTTCATGAAGACCGTGTAGTCCGACGCGCGGGCCGCCTGCTGCATGTTATGCGTGACGATGACGATCGTGTAATTCTGCTTGAGCTCGGCCATCAGGTCCTCGATCTGGAGCGTCGATCGGGGGTCGAGCGCCGAGCATGGCTCGTCCATCAGGATGACGTCGGGGCTCGTCGCGATCGCCCGGGCGATGCACAGCCGCTGCTGCTGTCCGCCGGACAGGGCGAGGCCCGACTGCTTGAGCTTGTCCTTGACCTCGTCCCAGATCGCCGCCCGCCGCAGGCTCGACTCGACGAGCTCGTCGAGGTTGCCGTCGTACCCGGTGACCCGCGGCCCGAACGCGACGTTGTCGTAGATCGACTTGGGGAACGGGTTCGGCTTCTGGAAGACCATCCCGATCCGGCGCCGGACCTCGACGGGATCCACGTCGCGGTCGTAGAGGTTCTCGCCGTGATAGAGCACCGCACCCTCGGTCCGGATGCCGGGGATCAGGTCGTTCATCCGGTTGATCGTCCGCAGGAGCGTCGACTTGCCGCAGCCCGAGGGACCGATGAGCGCCGTGATCTTCCGTGGCTCGATCGAGATGTTGATGTTCTTCACGGCCCGGAATGCGCTGTAGTAGAAGTGCAGGTCGCGGAACTCGATCACCGGCTCCGGCCGGCGTTCGGCCGAGCGCTCGGCAGCGTCGGCGGCCGGCACGGGCCGCGTCCCGAGCGGGGCGTCGCGGGCCGGCTCGGCGGTCGGTTGGGGGTCCGGCGGGGCGGCGATCTGGCTCATGGATTCTCTCCCGGGGCCCGGCTCGGTCACCATTTGAGCTCGAACCGGTTGCGAAGGTAGATGGCGATCGTGTTGGCGGCGAGGGTCACCCCCAGGAGCGCAATGATCGTCGCCGCGGTCAGCGCTCGGAAGTCGGTCTCCGGCCGGCTCGACCAGCCGAAGACGATGACCGGCAGCGCGGTGAAGCTGCCGAACAGCTGGCTGATCGCGTCCTGCTGGCCGGTCGAGAAGAACGTGTAGCTCGCCCCGATGACGATGAGCGGCGCCGATTCGCCGAGGGCCCGCGAGATCGACAGGATCGTTCCGGTCAGGATGCCCGGGATCGCCGCCGGCAGGACCAGGCTGCGGGTCACCTGCCAGCGCGAGGCGCCGACGCCGTACCCCGCCTCGCGGAGGGCGCCCGGCACGGCCCGCAGCGCCTCGGACGAGGTGATGATGACGATCGGCAGGACGAGGCACGCGAGCGTGATCGAGGCCGACAGGATGCTCCGACCCGTTCCGCCCCCGATCGTCTGGGTCAGCGGCACGAAGACCGCCAGGCCGAGCAGGCCGTACACGACCGAGGGCACGCCGGCGAGGTTCCGGATGTTGACGGTGATGAACCGGGTGAGGCGGCCGTCGGTCGCGTACTCCTCGAGGTAGACCGCGGTCATCACCCCGATCGGGATCGCGAAGACCGCGACGAAGATCGCGATGAGCAGGCTGCCGTAGATGCCCTGCCAGATGCCGGCCGAGCCGGCCCGGCTCGAGAGGTTGGAGGTGAGGAAGTCGCCGCCGCGTTCGGCGAGCACCGGCAGGCCGCGCGACACGATGTCGATGACGAGGACGGCCAGCGTCGCGAGCGCGAACAGGAGCGACAGGAGGAGCACGGCCTGGAAGGCGAGTCCGCGCCAGTCCGTCCCGCTGGAGCGGAGCGACCGGTTGACGACGGCGCGGGTGGCGACGGTGGATCCGAGACTCACGCTGTCTCCTAGTACCGCTGCCGGGTTCGGCGAACGAACGCGTCGCCGATCAGGTTGAGCCCGAACGTGATCACGAAGAGGACGAGCCCAAGGAAGAAGAGGCTCTCGTAGGCGCCCTCGTTGCCGCGGACCTGGTCGCTGCCCGAGGCGATCGCGGCCATCGCCGCGGTGAGCGTCTGGCCGGGCCCGAGGGGATCGATCGTGCGCAGCGATCCGCCGACCCCGCCGGCCGCGATCGCGACGATCATCGTCTCGCCGATCGCCCGCGACAGGGCGATGATGAGCGCGGCCACGATGCCCGAGATCGCCGCCGGGAAGACGACCCGGATGCTCGTGCTGATCCTCCGCGCCCCGAGCCCGTAGGACGCCTCGCGCAAGGCGTTCGGGACGGCCCGCATCGCATCCTCGGAGATCGATGCGACGAGGGGGATCGTGAGGATGCCGACGCCGACGCCCGCCGCGAGCAGGTTGAAGCCCGTCGCGTCGTCGAAGATCGCCTGGATGACCGTCGGGTTGATGAACGTCAGGGCGAAGAAGCCGAGGACGACGCTGGGGATGCCGGCGAGGATCTCGAGGACCGGCTTGATCCAGCGGCGGGAGCGCGGCGAGGCGTACTCCGAGAGGTAGACCGCGGCCCCGAGCCCGACCGGCGTCGCGATGAGCATCGCGATCACGGCGACCATCCCGGAGCCGAGCAAGAGTGTCAGCAGGTCGAACTGGCCGCGGCGGGGGAACCAGCCGTCGGCGATCAGCTGGCCCAGGTCGATGATCGTCAGGTACTCGACCGCCCGGAAGACGAGGGTATAGACGATGAAGCCGCTGAGGACGACCGAGACGAGCGCCGCCGCAAGGAAGATCGCCCGGACGAGTGATTCACGGCGGCGCCGCCCGGCCGTGCCGGACAGCGACGTCGCGACGCGCGGGCTACTCGCCAAGCGTCGCTCGATCGGTCCACGCCGCCTGGCTCTCGGCCAGGGCGGCCGGGTCGAGCGGGACGTACGGGACCTCTTCGAGCACCTCCGAGATCAGTCCGTCCGCGAGGTAGAAGTCGACGAACGCGGCGACCGCGGGGTTCTCGTCGGCCTTCGCCTTGTTGACGTAGATGAAGAGGTCGCGCGAGATCGGGTACTCGTTGCTCGAGATCGTTTCGGGCGTCGGGGCGATGCAGCCGCTCTCGCCGTCGTCGACCTGGAGCAGCTTGACCCGGCTCTCGTTCTCCTTGGCGAAGGCGTAGCCGACCCAGCCCAGCGAGCTCGGGAAGCTCGAGATCCCCTCGACGATGACGTTGTCGTTGCCCGATGCCGTGTAATCCGGCCGGGTCGTGGCGTCCTGGCCGCGGTCCTCGTTGAACGTCTCGATGACGATCTCGACGAAGCTCCCGAAGGTCCCCGATTCCTCACCCGGTGCGGTGATCTCGAGAGGCGCGTCCGGCAGCTGGGTCGCCGAGCCGAGTTCGGTCGCGAGCGCCTGCGCGTCGGACCAGCTGTCGAAGCCCTGTGACTCGGGGCCGAGCAGCGCGTAGAGGTCGGCGAACGTCAGGCACTCGATCGCGTTGTCGACGCTGGTGATGATCGAGAGGCCGTCGATCGCGACCTTGATCTCGATGATCTCGGTGATCCCGCCCTCGGCGCACGTCTCGATCTCCTCGTCGCGGATGGACCGCGACGCGTCGCTGATGTCGGTCTCGCCGGCACAGAAGCGTTCGAAGCCGTCGCTCGTGCCGGGCCCGGTCACCTCGATGGCGACGTCTCCGGAAATGCGTTCGTTGAAGAGCTCCGCAACGAGGGCGGTGATCGGCTCCACGGTCGACGAGCCGCTGACGATGATCTGGCCGCTGATCGCGGTGCCGCCGGATGGCGCCGTGGAGGCTCCGCCGCACGCACCGACCGCGAGGGCCGCGGCGAACGCGAGCGCACCGACTCGACGCTGGAACCTGAACGTCACTCGGATCTCCTCCTGCCCGCGAGGTCGCGGGTCGTTGTGTGGGCGGCGTCCGGCCGCGGACGGTCCACGTGTCTCCCGGACGAAGCCTCGATCCGGCGGTTCAACGGGCGGTTCCGCGTCGGTTAAGCGTCTGTTAACGGGCGACTGGGACGATCGCCGGGCTGGTCGAGCGATCGGGGCCGACTATGATCGGGGCCAGTCCGCAGGCAGGAGATCCGATGGCGAACCCACCCGTGTCGATCACGCCAAGCGCCGCCCTCGCCCGACACCTGGAGTGGCTCGAGTTCGCGCTCGCCGCCGCGCGGGACGAGGAGAGCCGCCGCCAGGGGCGGCTCGGACGGGCGACCGACAAGAACCGTGACAAGCGGGCGGTCAAGCTCGCCGAGGTGTCGGCCGAAGTCCGCGAGCTTGCCGCCCTCGTCCAGGGCATCAGGGAGCTGCAGGCCCGTGCGGCCGACGCCGGCGCCTCGTCGAAGGCCGCGGCTCGAGCGGCGTCCAAGACCCCCGCTTCGGCCAAGGCCCCGGCGGCGGCCAAGGCCCCGGCGAAGGGATCGCCCGCGGCATCGCCGAAACCGCGTTCGTCGGGCACCTCGAGGCGGGCGAGCGCGAGGCAGGCCGCGCCGCCGGCCAAGGCCGAGTCCCCGCGAGCGACGAGCCGCCGCGGCCGACGACGCGGGGCCGCCACCGGCCCGGAGGAGCCACCGAGCTGACCGGACGCTGACGCGTGGCGCGCGTATCGTC
>DASTVH010000081.1:0-2125 GCA_035759195.1 Candidatus Limnocylindrales bacterium | reverse complement strand
CGGCTTTCCCGCGGAGCGGGACTACGTGACGAGATTCGCCACCAGGGCCGCCGAGATTCCCGTCGTGTGGGAGAACCGCGACGAATCCGGCCCAGATTCGGCACTTCCGGGAGCCGCGACGTCAGTTACGCCCGGTGAGCGGGAATCCGGGCGTCTGAGCGGGCAGGAACCCGGGCGGCTCAGTGCGGGCGCTGACCCGGGCACGCACCCAGCGCTCGTACGCGGCCGCGTACACGACGGCTCCCACGACCCCCGCCCCCAGATCGCCGACGACGTCCCACCAGCCGCGGACGTTGCGCAGACCGAACGCGACGTCGCTCGCGTACTCCTGGGCCTCGAGCAGCGCGTGGCCCCCGATCGAGGCCGCGGCCGCCCGCGACGACCGCCAGCCGAACAACCACGCGGCCGTCACCGCGATCGCTCCGCCGCCGTGGGCGTGGGGAATCAGGTCGAAGTGCATGTGGCGGTCGTACAGGTCGAACACGTTGCCGGCCAGGTCGAGGGCGAACAGCGAGACGTAGAGGCTGTCGATCCAGGTCGGGTACGGCTCCGGCGAGAGGCCGCGCGAGACCGCCCGCCGCCGGCGCCGCCACCACGCGACCGGCACGAGCAGCGTGGCCGGCAGGGCGACGGCCGTGAACCGCACGGCGATCCCCTTGCCGGCGAAGCGGTGGTCGTCCGGCCGGGCCCGCAGGACCTCCGCGAGGAGGGCCAGCATCGCAAGGCGCAGGGCTGCGTTGACGGCGAGTCCCGCCGCGCGCGAATCCACGGCCCGAGTATCGCCTACGATTCGGCGATGTACGACGTGGCGACGGCGGCCGTCGAGGCCGCACTGAACGCGGGGGCCCGCTACGCGGACGCCCGGGTCATGGACCTCCGGACCGAGGCGATGGCCGCCCGCAACGGCGTCGTCGAGACGCTCGACCGCGAGGAGCGGGCCGGCATCGGCGTCCGGGCGCTCATCGGCTCGAGCTGGGGCTTCTTCGCGGTCCCCGACGTCGGGGCCGCGGCCGCTCGACGCGCCGGCGAGCAGGCCGCTGCGGTCGCCCGGGCCTCGACGCGCGTCCCGGGTCGCGAGATCGAGCTCGCGCCGGAGCCGCCGGCCCGCGGATCGTGGTCGAGCGAGTGCCGCGAGGACCCGTGGGCGGTCGGCCTCGCCGAGAAGGGCGATCAGCTCGAGTCGGCCACCCGGACGATGCGGGAGCACGGCGCCGACGTCGCCGAGGCGAGCCACCGGATATGGGACACCCGCAAGTGGCTGGTCTCGAGCGAGGGCGCCCGGGTCGACCAGCACATCGTCGAGACCGGCGCCGGGATGAGCGCGACCGCGGTCGGTGAACGCGAGACGCAGCGCCGCAGCTACCCCGGCATCCGGGGCCAGTTCGGAACCCGTGGCTGGGAGCTCGTCCGGGAGATCGACCTGCCGGGCAACGCCGCCCGGATCGCCGAGGAGGCTCGGGCCCTCCTGACCGCCGACGAGTGCCCGGCTCTCGACGGCACCGACCTCATCCTCGGTGGCGAGCAGATGGCGCTCCAGATCCACGAATCGGTCGGCCACGCTGTCGAGCTCGACCGGATCCTCGGATGGGAGGCCGCGTTCGCCGGGACGTCCTGGCTGGACCTGACTCAGCTCGGCGACCTCCGCTTCGGGTCGCAGCTGATGAACGTGACAGCCGACGCGACGCTGCCCGGCGCGCTCGGCAGCTTCGGCTTCGACGACGAGGGCACGCCGGCCCATCCGGTCGACATCGTCCGCGAGGGCACCTGGGTCGGCGTCCTGAGCGGTCGCGACTCGGCAGCCCTGGCCGGGCTCGAGCGCTCCGGCGGCGCGGTCCGCGGCGACGGCTTCAACCGCCTGCCGATGGTCCGCATGACGAACGTCGGGCTGCTTCCCGGCAGCGACTCGCTCGAGAGCATGATCACGGCGACCGACGACGGCATCTTCATGGACACGAACCGCTCGTGGTCGATCGACGACAAGCGCCTGAACTTCCAGTTCGGCTGCGAGATCGGCTGGGAGATCAAGGGCGGCAAGCGCGGCCGCCTCCTGCGCAACCCGACGTACACCGCGATCAGCCCCCGGTTCTGGGGTGCGATGGACATGCTCGGCGGGCCCGACGAGTGG
>DASTVH010000080.1:0-6428 GCA_035759195.1 Candidatus Limnocylindrales bacterium | reverse complement strand
CGGTAGTCGAGCGGGACGAGGCGGTTGTTGACCTTGGCCCCGATCGTCCGATGCCCGACGTCGGTGTGGATCCGGTAGGCGAAGTCGAGCGGCGTCGCACCGGCCGGCAGGTCCTTGATGTCGCCCTTCGGCGTGAACACGAAGACCTGGTCCTGGAAGATGTCGAGCTTGATGCCCTCGACGAACTCCGTCGCATCGCTGACGTCGCGCTGCCAGTCCATGAGCTGGCGGAGCCAGGCCAGCTTCGCGTCGTATTCGCGGTCGGACTTCGAGCCTTCCTTGTAGCGCCAGTGGGCGGCGATCCCGACCTCGCTCACCTGGTGCATCGCGTGCGTCCGGATCTGGATCTCGAGCGGCTTGCCATCGAGGGCGATGACCGCGGTGTGGAGCGACTGATAGAGGTTGTTCTTGGGAACCGCGATGTAGTCGTCGAACTGGCCCGGGATCGGCCGCCACAGGGCATGGACGATGCCGAGCGCCGCGTAGCAGTCGCGGACGTCCTCGACGAGGATGCGGATCGCGTAGACGTCGTAGATCTCGCCGAACTCGGCGCTCTTGCGCTGCATCTTCTTGAAGATGCTGTAGATGTGCTTCGGGCGACCCTGCAGGTCGGCCTCGATGCCGGCCGCCTTGAGCCTCGGCTCCAGCTCGGCGATCGCCCGCTCGATGTAGCCCTCGCGCCCCTTGCGCCGCGTGTCCAGCAGCTTGGCCAGCTCCCGGAACCGATCCGGCTCGAGCACCTTGAACGCGAGGTCCTCGAGCTCCCACTTGATCTGCCAGATCCCGAGCCGCTCCGCGAGCGGGGCGTAGATCTCCATCGTCTGGCGGGCGATCCGGAGCTGCTTGTCCGACGGCAGGGCGTAGAGCGTCCGCATGTTGTGGAGCCGGTCGGCGAGCTTGATGAGGACGACCCGGATGTCCTCGGCCATCGCGAGGAGCATCTTGCGGATGTTCTCGGCCTGCTGCTGCTCGTGGCTGTGCGTGCTGAACTTCGAGAGCTTCGTGACGCCGTCGACCATGTGGGCGACCTCGGCGCCGAAGCGCTCCTCGAGATCCTGGAGGCTGTACTCGGTGTCCTCGGGGACGTCGTGGAGGAGGGCCGCCTGGACGGCGGTGGGGTCGATGCCGAGCTCGGCCGTGATCTGGGCCGAGGCGATCGGGTGGGTGACGTACGGCTCGCCGGTCGCGCGACGCTGGCCCTCGTGGGCCTCGGCGGCGACGTCGAACGCCTCGCCGACCGGGCTGAGGTCCGCCTGGGGGTAGTGGCCGGCGACCGTCGCGAGGAGCTGCTCGCGGAGCGCCCCGAGGTCCGGCGCCGTCCGGTCGGCGAGCGCGACCGCCGGCGGCGTGCGTCGAGGCCCGACCGGCTTTGCCCGGGCAGCCCGCTTCCGCCGGGGACTGCCTCCGGCGTCCGACGCGGTCGACGTGCGTGGCTGGGCCATCGTCGAAGGATAGCAGCGGCCCCGGCCGCGCCATCCTCGCGACGGGCCCGGCCGTGGAGTGGTGCATCCGGTCACCCACGTTCCGGCGAATCGCGACTAGGATGGCTGGCCTGCGGCCTCCGCCGGTCGCGGGTGCTTTGCATGAGGAGGACACGCATGCGCTCACGGATCGCGGCGCTCGCCGCCCTGCTGTCGCTCGCCCTTGCGGCCGGGCCCGCCGCCGCAATCACGAGGGGCGGGATCGACGACGCGGGCGAACACCCCATGGTCGGCCAGCTCCTCTTCTACGTGCCCGACGCGCCCAACGGGATCTACCCCGATCCGGGCGGCTGGTTCAGCTGTTCGGGAACCCTCGTCAGCGCGACCGTCGTCGTCACCGCCGGCCACTGCACCTTTGCGATCGGACTCGACGGTGAATCGACCACGACCGAGGAGAATCGGTTCACGGCCGAAGACGGCAACGGCTCGGGTGGTAACGACGTCTGGATCAGCTTCAACGAGGACGATGATCACTGGGACGGCTTCCCGGCCTCGTTCGACGCGGACGGCAACCCGGTCTACCCGACCGAGGCGGACCGCTATGAGGCGCGGAGCACCTGGGTCGACACGAACCCGCTCTGGACCCGGGCCACGTCGTTCCCCCACCCGGAGTACGACGACCGGGCGTTCTACCTCCACGACGCCGGCGTGATCGTTCTCGACGAGGCGCAGCCCGGACCGTACGCGAGAGTTGCCCCCGAGGACTACCTCCAGCGCTATGCAGGACGCCGAAACGAGCACCGCTTCGAGGTCGTCGGCTACGGCACCGAGAACCTCATCCTCCCGTTCGAGCCCGAGGGCGGCGACACGCGGATGAAGGCCGAGCCCAAGCTCAATAACCTCGTGAGCAACCCCCCGGACACGTACATCCACCTGTCGAACAACGCCCGGACCGGGGGCACCTGCTTCGGTGATTCGGGCGGGCCGACGTTCGACAACACGAACTCGCTGTTGATCGTCGCGGTGACGTCGTTCGGGTACAGCCCGAAGTGCACCGGTGTCGGCGGCGCCTACCGGCTCGACCAGCCGGACGACCTCGCCTTCCTCGCCGAGTTCGACATCTTCCCGGCCGACTGACGCCGCTCCGGCCGATCGAGGGCCCCGTTCGTCACCGACGGGCGGGGCCTCCGTCCGACCGGGCCGCTCAGTCGAGGAGCGAGCTCACGTCGAGCAGGCCGGTCACCTCGATGCCGACCGGCCCGACCGACACGTCGTTCAGCTCCATCGGCAGGCCCCGGCTCTCGAGCAGCGTCACGCTGCCGAGGGGCGTCACGGCCTGCAGCTCGCCCGCGGTCGTGACCTCGAGGCGGCCGATCACCGACTGTCCGCCGCTCGAGAAGCGAATCGTGTCCGGAACGACCAGGTCGACGGACTCGGGCGGCGTCCCGATCTCCGCCTCGAACGCGGCAGCCGCGAGCCGTTCGGCAGTTGCCCGGTCGATCGAGATCGCCGTGAGGGCCTCATCGGCGGGTCCGCTGAATGTCATCCCCATGAGGAGCGGCTCGCCGTCCTCGCCGGCCTCTTCGAGCTGGACACCCTCGAGCCGACCGTCGGCGGTCCGGACGGTCCGCGCGATCAGGTCCACGTCGCGAAGCTCGACCTGGAGCCGGCCGGCCCGGATGTCGTTCCAGTTCACGTCGTCGGCCTCGACCGTGACCCGGTCCGCCTGGCCGAGGGCCAGCCGCAGCGGCGGGTCCGACTCGACGTCCACGGTCATCTCGTCGGCACTGAGCCCGCCCGAGGTCAACGCGACACCGACGGCAGCGCCGGCGAGCGGCGGCCCGGCGAACCAGACTACGGCGACGAGGACCGCGACGCCGGCCAGCATGACGAACAGGCAGCCGCGCATTCTCAGCCTCCCACCCCGTGGCCCAGCGCGGCGAGCGCCGCCAGAGCCGTCGCCCGCTCATCGTAGGGCACCGGGCCGTGGGGGCCGATGATCGACTGCTCGTGGCCCTTGCCGGCGAGGAGGACGATATCGCCGGGGCGGGCCCGCTCGAACGCCGCCGCAATCGCGGCCGGGCGGTCCGCGACGAGCAGCAGGTCGTGGCCCCGCCGCCGGCCGGCCGCCTCCGCGCCGCGGCCGATCTCCTCGAGGATCGCCTCGCGGTCCTCGCCGCGGGGGTCCTCGTCGGTGACGACGACGAGCCGGCAGCGCTCGCCCGCGATCCGCCCCATCATCGGGCGCTTCGCGACGTCCCGCTCCCCCGCCGAGCCGAAGACCGCGATGAGCCCGCCGCCGCGGGCCGCGGCCACCGGCGCGAGCAGGTCCAGGACGGCCTGGAGCGAGGCCGGGCTGTGGGCGTAGTCGACGATGACGCCGAACGGCTGGCCCGCGTCGATCCGCTCCATCCGGCCGGGCACGCCATCGACCGACTCGAGGCCGGCCCGGACCGCTGCAGGGTCGAGTGCCAGGGCCTCGCCGAGGGCGACGACCGCGAGCGCGTTGTGGACGTTGAATCGGCCGGCGAGGCGGAGTTCCAGGGCCGCCGCGCCGGACGGTGCCTCGTACCGGATCCGGAGGCGGTGGGCATCCTCCTCGCTTCGGGTGGTCCGGACATCGGCCGCCGGGTCGGTGCCGTAGGTCAGGATCCGTGCCCCGGCCTCCTGGGCCACCCCGACGAAGGCGCCGGCGCTCGGGTCGTCGGCGTTCACGATCGCCGACTTCGGCCAGGCCGGCGCGACCTTGCGCGGGTTGCGCGGGCCGGCCGCGAGGCGCTCGAAGAGCGAGAGCTTCGCGTCGCGGTAGGCCTCCCACGTACCGTGGAACTCGAGGTGTTCGTGGGTCAGGTTCGTCAGGATCGCCGCGTCGTACGCGATCCCCCGGACGCGGTCGGCGGCGAGGCCGTGCGAGGTGGACTCCACGACGGCCGCGCCGTCCCCCGCCGCGACCATCGCCCTGAGCGCCCGCTGGAGGACCGGTGCACCCGGCGTCGTCGTGTGCTCGGCGTTCGCCTCCTGGACGCCGCCGATCCGGGTCGCCGCCGTGGAGAGCAGGCCGCTCCGGATGCCCGCCGCCTCGAGCGCGGCAACCGCGAGGAACGACGTCGTCGTCTTGCCGTCGGTGCCGGTGACGCCCACGACGCCGAGTTCGTGGCTCGGATCGCCGTACCACCAGGCGGCGGCGTCGGCGAGCGCGGCGCGACTGTTCGCCACGACGACCTGGGGCAGCGCGACGCCGGGGACCGGCCGCTCGACGAGGGCCGCGGCCGCACCGGCTGCGCCTGCCTCGTCGAGGAGCGCGTGGCCGTCCACGTGTTCGCCGGCGATCGCGACGAACAGGCCGCCCGGCGGGACGGTTCGCGTGTCCTCGCTCACGCCGCGAACTTCGAGCGCCGACAGCGCGGCGAACCCGATTGCCCGGCCGCCCTCGCGTGCACCGCGGACGGCGCCTCCTGCCACGAGGCGCTCGATCAGCTCGCCGAGCGGCCGCGGATCCCGGCGATCGGCGGCCGCGAGAAGGGCGCTGACAGTCGCGAGCGTCATGTCCGAGGGAGCCTACCCGCTCGATCGGCCCGCAAGGCTGGCGACACGCGTCGCGATCCGGCCGGCCCGGTAGCGGTTCGGGCGCAGGACCCGCTCGTGGGCGCCGCTGAGCTGGAGCCAGCGACCGCCGAACGAGAGCTTGTGCTGGTAGAGGCCCCACATCGGCTCGCCCTCGCGAGGCTCGCGGCGGGCGCCGGCGACGTCGACGCCGCCGAGGTCCAGCTCCGCTCGACCCTCCCGGATCGCGAGCTGGATCGCCCGCCAGCGGAGCAGGTGGAGGGCGCCGGGGTGGTCGCGGCGGACGGCGGCATGGTCGCCCGAATGGACGGTCGAGAGTCGGTCGCCGTGGCGGTAGAGGAGCAGCCCCGCGAGCGGCTCGTCGTCCGGGGAGCGCGCCTCGAGGTGGACGAGATGGCCGGCCCGGTGGGCGGCGCTCCACCAGTCGACGAACGACGCCCGCGGCCCGAACGAGAAGTGGCGCCGTTCGCCGGTCTCGAGGAGCAGGTCGTAGAAGCGGTCGAGGGCGACCTGCGTCGGCTCGCCGGGCGCCGCGAAGCCCTCGCCGACGCCGCCCCGCGTCGAGCGGGCGTCGTGGCGGACGACGAGGATCCCCTGCCCGTCCGCCTTGCGGATCCGCTGGCGCGTCGACTTCGCGATGCCGCCGAACACGCCGTCTTCGTCGCGGCCCTCGAACGGCAGGGTGATCCTGTGGCGCGACGGCTGGATCTCCTCAATCGGGTGGAACCCGGCCCTCGCGATCGCCGCGCGGTACGTGGCGTCCGCCGGCACCTCGGCGTCGGCTGCGACGACGTCGACGCCTTCGGTCGCGAGCCGGTCCGTGGCGCCGACCAGGCGTTCGGCCGTCGCCCGTCCATCGCCGATCGGCACCGGCCCGCGCGGGAGGTAGGCGCTGAAGCCGCCGATCCACGGCCACGGTCGCAGGAGCGCGAGGACGCCCGGACCGCCGGGTACGACTAGGTAGCGCGGCTGCCAGCCGCTCCTCGCGCGATGGCCGGCCCAGGCGACCGACTGGTAGACGTGGCCCCCGGGCGGGCCGACCGTGTGTTCGTCCCACTCCGGAGGCGGCTCGCGGCGGACCTCGATCGGCCCGTCGGCGGGCCACGGGTCGCGATTGATCAAGCCGCGTCGCCCCCGGCGTCGCCCGCGAACCCCGAGGCGTTGCCGCCGCCCGGGAGACCGTGGCGGCGCCGGGCCCAGGCAACGCGTGCCCGCTGCGCGCCGAGGTAGACCTGCCGGCCCAGCGGATCGAGGACGAGATCCCACGCCCCGATGTAGCGCACGTCGCGGCCCCCGAAGCCGGTCTTGAAGTGAGCGATCCCGCCGGTCGCGAGGCCCCACAGGTCGTAGCTCGTCGCGCCCTGCTCGCGCGACGTCCGGATCGCCTCCCACTTGAGGAGGTAGTTCGCTCGCGACTCGCCGCCGGCCTTCGTCATGCCGCCG
>DASTVH010000079.1:0-4274 GCA_035759195.1 Candidatus Limnocylindrales bacterium | reverse complement strand
CCTCGATGAGCGCGAGCGTGGCGGCCGGTCCGACGGTCGCGGCGACTTCCTCCGCACGCGCCGCAAAGTCGAGCGCTTCCTCGACCCGGTAGAACCCGACCGCGTCGGTCGCACTCGCCGCGAAGGCCTCGGCCAAGGCCTGCCCGGGCGGCAGCGCCTCGAGGCCCGCCCGCGCCCCCGCGAGCACCGCCCGGCCCTCGTCGGAACGACCGGCGCGACGCATCGCGCGCGCCAGCCCCACGAGATCGCCGCCTTCACCCAATCGGTTCCCGACAGCCCGGTGGAGTTCGCTTGCGCGCCGGTAGAGCGCCGCGACATCGAGCGGGTCGTCGAAGAACGCGCGCTCGGCTGCCCAGCGCGAGACGAGGTCGGCCTCGTCAGTCGCAGCCGAAGCCGCCGCGGCCGCACGGTCGATCGCGCGCCGGTACTGGTCGGCCGCGGCCCGGTGTGCGCCCCTGGCTGACGCCTGCTGCGCCGCGAGCCTGGCGTAGCGCAGGACGGACGCGCCGTCGCTTCCTGCATCCGCGTGATGGACGAGCCTCGCGGCATCTACGCCGGGCAGACGCTCGAGGCGCTCGAGCAGCGAGCGGTGGAGCCGGCGTCGCCTGCTCTCCGGCACGGATCCCTCGACGGCGAGCCGCGCGAGCTCGTGGCGGAACGCGATCCGGTCGCCCGACAGCTCGAGCATGCCAGCGGCGAGGCACCGGTCGAGCGCCTCGTCGCCGCTCGGTGACAGGGCCGTCGCGATCTCGGGCTCGATGCCGCCCGGCGAGATCGACACGACTTCGAGGAGGGCGCGAGCCGGCCGATCGAGTCGCGCCGCGCGGGCGAGCACGGCGTCGGCGACCGTCGGTGGGACCGACCAGCCGGGTGCGGCGAGGACCTCGGTCACGTAGAACGGGTTGCCACCGGTCGTTCCGTGGAGCCGCTCCGGGTCGACCCCGTGGCCGGCGGCCAGCTCCGAAACGCCCGTGACGGTCAGCGGCGGAAGATGGACGCGGCGGCAGCCGGGGGCGGTGGCGAGATCGCCAAGGACGGCACGGAGCGGCGAGCCGGCCGCGGCCTCGTCATCCCGGTACGTGACGATGACGAGACCGCTCGTTCGATCCACTCGCCGACCCACGTAGCGCAGGGCATCGAGCGTCGCCTCATCCGCCCAGTGGACGTCGTCGACCACCATGACCCGCGGGCCGTCGCCCGTGAGCTGGTCGAGGATCGCCGGGAGAAGCAGGTGACGGGGCGCCCGCCGATCGAGCAGCGAGGCGATCGGCGCCATGTCGCGAAACGGTCCGAGCGGCTGGGGCGTCGCGAGCGGATCGCAGGCGCCCCACAGCACCGTGGCCTCCCGCGGCAGCCGCGCGACCAGGGCGCGGACCAGGCTGGTCTTGCCGATCCCGGCCTCGCCGCTGAGGACGGCCAGCCGCCCATCGCCCGAGCCCGCCTCCTCGAGGAGCGCGACGAGTTGCCCGAGGAGCTCGTCCCGCTCGACCAACTCCATCGCCGAAAGGTAGCAGCGTCGCTCGCGTGCGCAAGGGCCGTCGTTCGGCGCTCCGTCAGAGTCCCTCCTCAGACCACGCCGGTGCGGGCGATCGACCGACGGCTCAGCCGGCCGCCGGCGAGTGAGCCTCCGCGACGTCGGCGATGATCGCGGCAAGCTCGCGCGGGCGGGACCACATCGGCCAGTGGCTCGTCGGCAGGTCGATCCAGGTCGCGTTCTGCAGCTCGCGCACGCCGGCCAGCCACGACCAGTCGTGCTCCTTCGCGGCCTTCTGGATCTCCGCGGCCGGGAAGCCGGTGCAGATGATCGTGCTCGGGATGTCCCGGCGGGCGTCGTTGGTCAGCTCGAAGCCCTCGCGGACGACGCCGCCGGGCACGGGGACCGCACGCTCGCGGAACGTCGCCTTCTGCTCCTCGCTGAGCCCGTCGAGGTTCTCCTCGGCCTCGATCTCCTCCCAGACCATCGGCTTCTCGACGCCGTCGAAGTCGGGATCGAGCGGAGGCTTTCCCGGGGCGCTGTCGACGTAGACCATCGCCGCAATCCGCTCCGGCATGCGGTCGCTTGCGGCGTAGCCGGAGAACCCCGACGCGCTGTGGACGGCGAGTACGACGGGGGAGTCGGCCGCCTGGATCGCCTCGCAGATCGCCTCGACGTGGTCGGCGAAGGTGATCCCGGACCGGTCCGCGTCGGCCGACTCGAGGCCGGGCAGGGTGATCGGCCTGACGTCGTGGCCGTCGCCACGCAGGTCGGCGGCGACCTCGTCCCAGGCCCACGCGCCGAGCCAGAAGCCGGGGACCAGGATGATCGGTGCGGGCGGTCGTCGATCGTCTGCCATCTCGCTCCTCGCTTGCGGTCGCACCATCGTCGGTCCGCTACATGACAGGTTCCGACAGGTATCCGCGCTTTGTGGGTGAACGTCTGTTCCGTGTGGATAAGTTGGTGGACGACTTGGTGGACAAACCCCCTTTCGGCAACGGCCCGACGGGCCTACGATGACGCCGCGGCCGCTGAACGCTTCCCGGGAGGGCGAAGGCAGGCACTCCGGCCGCCCCACTGGGTCAGCCCCTGGTCGGTCCGTTCCGCCGACCACCGGGCTTGGATCGTGATGTCGTCAGTCTGGAGGTTTCGCCATCGATGGATCCAAGGAACGCTACTCAGCGTGCGCATCCGGACGGTCCCGAAGGTGGCGACCCGGAGGCGATCGACTTCGTCCGGTTCTGCTATCGCCGGCGACGCGTCGGCTGGCCGGAGCTCTATGACGAAATGTGTGCCGTCGCCGGCCGGGGCCTCTACCGGGGCTACGGGGCCGACGACCTGAACGGGCTCGGGATCGGCTTCACGCTCTTCGAGATGCCGGCCCTCGCGTCGCTCGTCCAGCGGGTGGTGGCCGAGGACCAGGAACGACGAAGGCTGGCCGTCCAGACGGTCCAGCTGGTCAGCGATCCGGCGCCGAGCCAACCGCCACCGGCCGCCGCCGTCGCCGCCGTCGCCGCCCGGGTCCAGACCGAACCGTCGGACGCCAGGCCCGTCGAGCGGCTGGCGACCGAACCCGAACCCGACGAGCGCAAGCCGTCGCTCGTCGCCGCCGCGGCTGCCCCCGCCGGCGCCTGATCCCCGGCGCCGGCGAGGCGCCGACTCGATCGCACTCGTCACGCCACTTTCGGCGACAACACACGGAGGACCCCCGCCGGTCAGGGCGGGGGTCCTCTCCGTTTCAGGCAACCGCGGGCCGGTCCGTCGCCGGGCGGCAGGGTCAGGCCCGGATCCGGCGGCGGGCCATCTCCCCTTCGATCTGGCGCTCCGCCTCGACGTACCGGTCGATCTGCGTCCGGACCTCGTTGGCCTCCGGAGTGTAGAGATGGACCTGCTGCTGCAGGACGTACGAGAGCCGGCGGCTGGTCATCCGGACATGGTCGAGGTTCTTCATGAGAACCAGCGGGTCCATCGCCGCCAGGTCCGACGGGTGGTACATCTGCTTCATGGCCGAATTCTAGACGCGGCCGCCGACGCTCGTGCCGAACCCCGTCTCAGACCCCGCCCTTGAGCTGGGCCAGCCGGGCGTCGACTTCGAGCTCGTCGTCGGCCGACTCGAGCGAGGCGAACTGCTCGTCGAGAGACGAGGCCGCGACCTCCTCCATGCCCCTCACCATGGCTTCCTGGCGGCGGACCTTCTCCTCGAAGCGCGTCAGTTCGCTCGTCGGGTCCATGACCGAGACGCTCTTGAGCGATGTCTGGACCTGCTGCTGGGCCTGGGCCATCTTCGCCCGGCTCACGAGCTCGTCCCGCTTCTGGACCAGCTCCTCGCGCCGGAGGCGGAGCTTGTTCAGCCCGTCCTTGAGCTTGTCGGCGAGCTCCGACTGCTGCGAGGCCTGGGTCTCGAGCGTCTTTGCCTGGTCCTCGAAGCCGATCTGGCGGCGGAGGGCGATCCGGGCCAGCTGGTCGAACCGATCGGCCTCGGTGGCGTTGCCACCGGCCCGCAGCTCGTCGGCCCGGCGCGACGCCGCGGCCGCCTTGCTGCCCCACTCGGCGACGGCCTCGCGGGCCTCGCGCGCGTCGTCCTCGACGAGGCGCAGGTTGCCGATCGTCTGGGCGACCGCCTCCTCAGCCTCGGCGATGTTGTTCGTGAAGTCGCGGACGAGCTGGTCGAGCATCTTCTCCGGGTCCTCGGCGCTGTCGAGGATCGCATTGATGTTCGCCCGGACTAGCTGGCTCATCCGGCCAAGGATCGAAGTCTGTGCCATGGGGTCCTCCTACACGTGTGCTGCCAAACCTGGGA
>DASTVH010000078.1:0-7788 GCA_035759195.1 Candidatus Limnocylindrales bacterium | reverse complement strand
CCCGGGCCCGGGCGACGGCCTCGCCGGCCGGCACGACCTCGTTGACGAGGCCGATCCGCTCGGCCTCGGCGGCGCTCAGGATCCGGCCCGTCAGGAGGAGCTCCTTGGCCCGCGCCGTCCCGACGATCCGCGGCAGGCGCTGGGTCCCGCCGGTGCTCGGCGTGACCGCCAGCCGCACCTCGGGGAGACCGAGCTGCGCCCGCTCGCTCGCGACCCGCAGGTCGCAGCACAGGGCGAGCTCCAGGCCGCCGCCGAGGGCGCTCCCCTCGAGGGCCGCGACCGTCGGCATCGGCAGGCCGGCGAGGCGCTGGGCGACGCGGGCCTCCAGCTCGAACCGGGCCCGGCCCGCCGGCCCGCGGTGGGCCTCGAAGTCCCGGACGTTCGACCCGACCGAGAAGGCCCGCTCGCCCCGCCCGCTCACGACGACGGCCCGGACGTCCCCCGGCGGCTGCGCCGCGAGCGAGGCGAGGCACGCGTCGAGTTGGTCGAGGAGGTCGCCCGTCACCAGGTTGAGCGGCGGGTTGACGAGCTCGAGGTGGGCGACGCGGCCCAGCTCGAGGGCGACGAGCTCGGTCACGCGCCACCCCCGAAGTCGGCGGCCAGGCCCATCGGCCCGGCGTTGTAGATACGACGGTCCATCTCGCGCAGGTCGTCGGCGACCCGCGGCCGAAAGCCCATCTGCCCGATCACGTCGCGCTCCAGGTCGATGCCCGGGGCGACCTCGGTCAGGACGATGCCGTCGTCCTCGAGGGCGAAGACCGCCCGCTCGGTGATGTAGCGGACCTGCTGCCCCCGCTCGCGGGCGAGCCGGCCGTTGAACGAGACCTCGCGGACCGTCGGCACGAACTTGCCGAGGCTGCCCTCGGCCACGACCCGGACCCCGTCGCGGATCTCGAGCTCGAGGCCGCGTGCCGTGAGCGTGCCGACGAAGCAGATCTTGCGAGTCCGGGCGCTGATGTTCGGGAAGCCGCCCGGGCCGCGGACCCGGCCCTCGAAGGCATGGACGTTGACGTTGCCGTCCGAGTCGACCTCGGCGAACGACAGGCTCGCGATGTCGAGGCCGCCGCCGTCGTAGAAGTCGAACATGTACGGCTGGTCGATCATCGCCTGGTAGTTGAACCCGGCGCCCCCCTCGTTGCCCGCGACCGGGACCCCGCCGAAGATGCCCTGCTCGACGGTCAGGACGAGCTGGTCGGTGATGCCCTCCTCCCAGGCGACCCGCCCGATCAGCTGGCTGATCCCGAAGCCGAGATTGCAGATCGCCCCGCGGGGAAACTCGAGCAGTGAGCGCCGGGCGATGATCTTGCGGACGTCGAGCGGCAGCGGCGGCTCCGGCCGGACCGGCCGCCGCAGGGCCCCGGCGTAGTACGGCGAGTCCCGGGTGATGTACGTCTGCCACTGCTCGGGATCGACGTAGACGTGGTCGACGAGCGCGCCCGGCACCTTGACGTCGCGCATCCGGAGGCTGCCCCGCGTCGCGAGCTGGCGGACCTGGGCCACGACGATCCCGCCGCTGTTGCGGGCAGCCATGGCCATCGCCAGCATCTCGCCCTGGACGGCCTCGCCCTCCATCGTGAGGTTGCCGTCCTCGTCGGCCGTCGTGCCCCGGATCACGGCGACGTCGATCGGGAATGCGTGGTAGAGCAGCCACTCCCGGCCGCACATCGTGACGACCTCGACGAGATCCTCGGTCGTGATCGCGTTCTGCTTGCCGCCCGTCTGGCGCGGATCGACGTACGTCCCGAGACCGACATGGGTCACGAGGCCGGGCCGGCCGGCGGCGATCTCGCGCATGAGCTGCGAGAGGACGCCCTGCGGAAACGAGTAGGCCTCGACCTCGTTCGCCTCGACGAGGGCCCCGAGGCGCGGCTCGTTGCCGATGTTGCTGCCGATCGTCCGGCGCTGGAGCCCCGGCAGGCCGAGCTGCGAGAAGCCCCGATCGGCGAAGTCGCCGATGCCGACGACCCGGACCGTCGTGAGGTCGCGCGGCCGGCCGTCCTCGGCGAAGACCGTGGCGAGCTCGTCGATGAACCGCTGGGGCAGGGCGTGGCCCGCCCCGGAGCCGCCGATGAGCAGCGTGCTCCCGTCGCGGACGAGCCCGACCGCGTCGCGGACGTCGATGACCTTGCTCACGGCATGTAGCCCCCGGCGTTCGGGTTGAGCGTCTGGCCCAGGAACAGGCTCGACGCGTCGGACAGGAGGAAGATCACCGCCTCGGCGACCTCGTCGGCCCGCCCGAACCGCCCAAGCGCCATGTCGGCGAGCCGGCGGCGGCCCTCTTCGGTCGCGGCGAGGTCGGCGGTCATATCGGTGATCGTGAAGCCCGGCGCGACCGCGTTGACGCGGATTCCGCGGGGCCCGAACTCGCGGGCGAGCGATCGGGTGAGCCCGATGAGGCCCGCCTTGGCGGCGCTGTAGGCAGCCGTCTCGGCGATCCCCATCTGGCCGAGGCGCGAGGCGATGTTGACGATCGCGCCGTCGCCCCGCTCCATCATCGAGGGCAGGACCGCGCGGCACGTTCGGAATGCGGCGGTGAGGTCCGTCCGCAGGACGTCGTCCCAATCGGACGGGTCGATGTCGAGGAACGGGCCGACGAGCGTCCGTCCCGCGTTGTTCACGAGCCCGTCGACGCGCCCGAAGCGCTCGATGACGCGGCCCACGAGGGCCTCGGCGGCCGGGCCGTCGCGAAGGTCGGCCGTGAAGGTCTCCGCCTCGGCACCCGCGGCCCGTGCTCGTTCGAGCGTCCCCTGGGCGTGTTCGGCCGAGCGGTGGTAATGGACCGCGACGCGGGCACCGGCGGCGGCCGCCTTGACGGCGACCTCCGCCCCGATGCCGCGGCTGCTGCCCGTCACGAGCACGACCCGCCCGGCGAGGGCGTCCGGCATCAGGCTGCTCTCGCCGGCAGCAGGCCGGCGGCCTCGAGCGCCGACCGAACGGCCGCCTCGGCGTCTTGCCCGACGGGCATGAGGGGCGGGCGCATCGTCGTCGACTCGATGACGCCGAGGGCCCTGAGGGCGACCTTCGTCCGGGCCCGGTAGTCCCGGACCGGCGCGGCGTAGACCGCCTCCTCGAGCGGCAGGATCCGCTCCCAGATCGCCCGGGCCTCCGCCCAGCGGTCCTCCCGGGTCAGGCGGACCATCTCCACCTGGAGCTCGGTCGCGAGCGTCCCGAAGCCGATGAGCGCGCCCTCGGCGCCCATGACGAAGGACTCGAAGAGGAAGTTGTCGTTGCCGGTCAGCAGGTCGATCTTCCGATCGAGGCGTTCGAGCATGCGGCGCGTTGCCAGGTAGAGGCGTGCGTCGAACGAAGCCTCCTTCATCGCCACGACGCTGTCGATGCCGGCGATCCGGCGGAGCGTCTCATCCGAGAAGATCACCCCGCCGAGGGCGGGCTGGAGCTGGAAGGCGATGAGCGGCAGGGTACAGCCGCGTGCGATCGCCTCGTGATACGCGACGGGGATGGCCGGATCGAGCGGCAGCCCCTGGTAGGCGGGGATCGGGAACACGAGCAGGCCGGCGGCGCCGGCCTCCTCGGCTCGCTTCGCCTCCTCCACCGCCTGGGCGGTGAAGGAGGCGCTGAGGCCGGCGACGATCGGCACGTCCCCGGCCTCCTCCACGGCGACGCGCAGGACCCTGTCACGTTCGGCGGGCCGCAGGTGCGGACCCTCGCCGGTGTCGGCGTTGATCGCGAGGGCGACGGGGCCCTGCGGCAGGAGCCATTGCAGGTACCGCCGGTACGACGCCTCGTCGAAGCTGCCGTCGGCGTCGAACGTCGTGACGCAGGCCGGCACGATGCCGTGGAGATTGAGGCTCATCGGTCCCTTCTTACTGGTGGTCGTTCGTGAAGAACTCGTTGGCGTCGAGCGTCGTCTCGATGATCTCGGCGTCGGCGAGCACCTGTTGGGTCGCGTCCCACTTCTCGGCGGTCTGCTCGAGGAAGGTGTCGCCGGTGTACTCGTAGACGCCGTCGAGCAGCGCCTGCATGCCGGTCGGGTTCTGCTCGGCCTCAGGCGCGGCCTTGTAGAGAGCTGCGAGGGCCGCCTCCGGATCGTCCTGGGCCGCCTCGAGGCCGGCGCGGACGCCCTGCACGAAGCACTTCACCTGCTCGGGGTTTTCGGCGATGAAGGCGTCGTTCGACGCGATCGCGAGGCCGTAGATGTCCTGGCCCATGTCCCGGAACGGGAGCACGTTGAGCTTGCCCTCGACGTCGGGCTCGATGTTCGCGGCCTCGTTTCCGAAGAACGTGATGAAGTCGACCTGTCCGGCCTTGAGCTGGGCGATGCCCGGCGCCGGCACGCTGACCTCGCGATAGTCGCCGTCGGCGATGCCCTGTTCCTTGAAGAGAGCCTTGAGCAGGAGGTACGGCGAGCCGCCCGGGACGGCGCCCCATGTCTTGCCCTTCACATCGTCGAGCGAGGTGATGTTCTTGTCCTTGTAGGACACGATCGAGCTCGGGTTGCTCTGGTAGAGGACGCCGAGCGAGGTGACCTCGAGGCCCTTCGTCCGGCCGGCCGCGATCGAGACGGCGTCGGTCAGGCCGAAGTCCTGCGAGCCGTTCGCGACGAGCTGGGCGGTGTCGCCCGAACCCTTGCCGGCGGCCATCGAGACGTTGAGCCCACAGTCGCTCCAGAAGCCCCGCTCCTGAGCGAGGAAGAACGGCCCGTGGTTGCCGGCCAGGACCCAGTTGAGCCGGAAGGTGACGTCGGTCATCTCCATCGGCTCGGACGGCGCGGCCGAGGGAGCCTCCGACGCCGCGGTCGTCGCGCCCGGGGTCGCGGCGGACGATGCCGAGGGCGTCGCGCCGCCCCCGCTGCTGCAGGCGGCTACCACGAGGCCGGCAACCAGCGTCGCCGCAAGACCGGATCCGTGTCGTGTTCTCCGTTGCATTCGAACCTCCATCTGAACTCGCGATTGCACATTGGACGCCAAGGGTCAGTTCCCCAGGGCCACCGAGTCGTCGTGGTGCCACGGCAGCAGCACGCGCTCGGCGAATTCCACCGCGATGAACAGGACGACCCCGAGGACGATCAGCAGGAAGAGCGCGGCGAACAGGAGCGTCGAGTCGAGCAGCGTGTTCGCATACGTGAGCAGGTAGCCCAGGCCGCTGTCGGCGCCGACCCACTCGCCGACGACCGCCCCCACGACGGCGAGGGTGATGCCCACCTTCAGGCCGCTGAAGATGTGCGGCAGGGCGTGGGGGAACCGGATCCTGAAGAAGATCTGGGTTCCGCTCGCATTGACCGAGCGCAGCAGGTCGAGCAGATTCCGGTCGACCGACGAGAAGCCCTCGGCGGCCGTCACCGTGACCGGGAAGAACACCATGAGCGCGGTGACCGCGATCTTCGGCCAGATGTCGAAGCCGAGCCACAACACGAGAAGCGGCGCGATCGCGATCTTGGGGACCGCCTGCGACGCGACGATCAGCGGGTAGACGGTGTTCCGGACGAGCGGCGAGTAGGCGATCGGGATGGCCAGTCCGATCCCCAGCACCACGCCGATCGCGAACCCGATCAGGACCTCGCCGGTCGTGATCAGCGTCGCGTCCCACAACGTGCCCCACGAGCTGACGACTCGCGCGCCGATCGCGGTGGGCGCGGGCAGGATGTACTGGGGAACGCTGCCGAGGCGGGCGACGACCTCCCAGATCGCGAGCAGGAGCAGGATGAATGCCGCCGGCAGGATGCGCTGCATGGCCCTGGCCTGGGTCGACGGTCCGGCCGGCCGGATCACGCCTCCCACGACGGCCGCGCTGTCCCGCCGCGGCGGGGCGTCGAGTCGCTCAGCCATCGCGGCCGCCCGGTGCGTCCTCGATGGAGCTGCGGAGCCGATACTCGAGCTCGCCGAACAGCGGGCTGCGCCGGATCTCGCCGTTTCGCGGTCGGGGCAAGTCGATCCTCACGTCGGCGACGACCCGGCCGGGCCGAGCCGACATGACGACCACCCGGTCCGAGAGAAGGACCGCCTCGGGGATCGAGTGGGTCACGAACACGACCGTCCGGCTGCCGTCGAGGATCTTGAGCAGCTCCTCGCCCATCCGGTCGCGGGTGATCGCGTCGAGCGCCGCGAAAGGCTCGTCCATGAGCAGGATCTCGGGCTCGAGCGCGAGGGCCCGCGCGAGCGAGACGCGCTGCTTCATGCCGCCCGACAGCTGGGCCGGATAGAAGTCCTCGAAGCCCTCGAGACCGACGATCCTGATCAGCGAGCGAACGCGGTCGCGGCTGTTGCGCTGGCCGGTGATGTCGAGGAGCAGGCTCGCGTTGTCGACGACGTTCTTCCAGGGCAGCAACGTGGCGTCCTGGAAGACGAACCCGAACTTGCGCTGCCTGAGGGCGGCCTCGACGGGTTCGCCGTCGACGAGCAGGTCGCCCGAGCTTCGGGGGATGAGTCCGCCGATCAGCTTGAGCAGGGTCGTCTTGCCGCAGCCGGACGGACCGAGGAGCGACACGAACTGGCCACGCGGGATCTCCAGGTCGACCGAGGCGAGCGCTTCCTGGGCGCCGCCGCGGGCCGTCCGGTAGCTCTTGGCCGCACCGCGGACGGCGATGTGGGCGCTCGCCGCCGGGTCGAGGAGGGCGGAACCGGGCGCGCCGGAGGTCATGCGGTGGCACCCATCGCTTCGGCGGCGTCGGTGCGTCCGACCGGGAGCGGGACGGCCGGCGGTGTCGCGGTCGAGTCCCGCAGCACGACCTCGGTGGGGAGGACCTGGCGTCGAGGTCGGCGTCCGGCGAGGAGGCGTTCGGCGACCTCGAAGCCGCGCTGCCCCAGCTCCTGCAGCGGCAGGCGCACGGTCGAGAGGCTCGGCGCCGTCATCGCCGCGATCCGGATGTCGTCGAAGCCGGCCACCGACACGTCGTCGGGAACGCCGATGCCGAGCGCGGCGAGGCGCTGGAGCGCGCCGAGGGCGAGGAGGTCGTTTGCCGCGCAGATCGCGGTGAACCGTGCGCTGCCGGTGAGGAGGACGTCGACGGCGAGGGCGCCGCCCTCCCGGTTAAACGTGGTGCTCACGACCAGACGGTCGTCGAAGGCAAGACCGGCATCGGCAAGGCCGCGGCGGTATCCGTCGAGGCGATGGCGGGCGACATAGAGCGAGGTCGGACCGGCCAGGAACGCGATCTCGCGGTGGCCGAGGCGGACGAGCGCCTCCACCATGCTGCTCACGCCCCGGGCGTTGTCGACGCCGACCTCGGGCGCGCCGAAGGCGTGCGGCGAGAGGTGGACGACCGCGGCGCCGTAGCCGCGCATCGCGGCGATGTGCCGGCCGACCTCCTGGTTGAACGCCGGGTCGTCGAGACCGGAGCCGGCGAAGATCAGGGCCGACGCCCGCATCGAGCGGAGCAGCCGGACGTACGAGGTCTCGCGCTCGGCGATCCGATCCGAGCTGCAGGTGATCACGAGGTACTCGCCCCGCCGGGCGGCGGCATCCTCGACGCCCCGGACGACCTCCGAGAAGTACGGGTCGGTGATGTCGTGGACGATGACGCCGACGATGGGGACGTGGCTCTTGAGCAGGCCGCGGGCGAGGGCGTTCGGCACGTAGTCGAGCGTCCGGGCGGCCTCGAGGACCCGCGCCCGGGTCGCCGCGCTCACCGGGTAGCTCGACGCGGAGACCACCCGCGAGGCGGTCGCCGTCGACACGCCGGCGAGCCTGGCGACCTCGGTGATCGACGCCACGTCGTGCGGATCAGTACGGGTGGGGGAACGAGCGCGGCTCGTCGCGGACCGTGACCCACTGCCACTGGGTGAACTCGTCCCAGTTCGCGGCGCCACCGAACCGGCCGCCGTTGCCCGA
>DASTVH010000077.1:0-5807 GCA_035759195.1 Candidatus Limnocylindrales bacterium | reverse complement strand
GCTGCGGCATCGGCGGCGACGCGTTCTGGCTCATCTGGGACGAGGCGGGCGGGCGGCAGCACGCCCTGAACGGCTCGGGTCGCGCGCCGGCGGGCATCGACGTCGACGCGATCCGGGCCCTCGGCGTCACGACCATCCCGTCGCGCGGTCCGCTCGCGATCACCGTGCCCGGCGCCGTCCGCTCGTGGGCCGACGCCCACGCCCGTTTCGGGCGCCTGCCGCGAACGGCGGTCCTCGGTCCCGCGATCGAGCTGGCGGCCGGCGGCTTCCCGGCCTGGCCGGGGTTCGTGGGGGCGGTCGAGGCGACGCTGCCGCTCGCGAGCGGCGCCCTCGGTGCGGGCAGCGGCTTCGAACGCGTCTATCGTCCCCGCGGGCGGCCGTGGAAGGTCGGCGAGATCGTCCGCCTGCCGGCGCTCGCGGCGACGCTCGAGCGGCTCGCCGACGTGGGCTTCGACGACTTCTACGAGGGCCAGATCGCGGAGGGCCAGGCGCGTGGGCTGGCGGCCGTCGGCAGCGTGATCGGCACGAGCGACCTCGCGGCCCACCGCTCGACCTGGACCGAGCCGATCGCGACCGACTACCGCGGCACCCGGGTGACGACCCATCCGCCGAACTCCTCGGGCATCGTCGCCCTAGAGCTCCTCAACATCCTCGCCCGTTTCGAGCCGCCGCCTCCGGCCGCGTTCGGGCCGGCCGGCGCGTCCGACGCCGCCTGGATCCATCTCGGAATCGAGGCGGCGAAGCTGGCCCTGGCCGACCGCGACGCGTATCTCTCGGACCCCGACTTCGTCGGCGTTCCGCTCGAGCGGCTCCTGTCCGCCGAGCACGCGGCGGGCCTGGCCGGCCGGATCGACCCTCGACGGGCGGCCCCTCCCCCGCCGGCCCGCTCGCCGCGCGGTGGCGGCACGATCTACCTCGCGACCGTCGACGGCGAAGGCAACGCGGTGAGCCTCATCGAGTCGAACTACATGGGCTTCGGTTCGACGGTCGTCGATCCCGACACCGGGATCCACTACCAGAACCGCGGCTCGTACTTCAGCCTCGATCCGGCCCACCCGAACGTCCTCGCGCCGTCGAAGCGGACCCTTCACACGCTGCTGCCGGGCATGCTCTTCCGGGCGGGCGAGCGGCGGCCGTGGATCGTGACCGGGTCGATGGGCGGCGACGCGCAGCCGCAGATCCACGCCCAGCTCGTCTCGGCCCTCGTCGACGGAGGCCTGGACGTGGCGACCGCGATCGGGGCCCCCCGCTGGTTCGTCGAGCCAGCCGGCCACTTCGAGCCGCCCGTCGAGGTGCGGGCCGAACCGCGCTTCGCAGAGGGCCTGCTCGAGGAGCTCGCGGCCCGCGGCCACCCGGTCACGCGGACCCAGCCGTTCGACGGCTGGCTGGGCCACGCCCATGCCATCGAGCTCGTCGCGGGCGGGCCGGCGGACCCGGAAGGTTCGCTCGCCGCAGCGACCGACCCGCGGAGCGCCGGCCTGCCGGCGGTCCGCTGAACGAGTCTCGCGGGGTCCGACGGGCGGGTCACCCGGGAGGGACGGCGCATCGGTGACGCGTCGTGGCGCCACCGCGCCCGATGGCTATACTCCCCGCTACCGGTGGCGGGCAGCGCTCACACGACGCCGCCACCGGTCCCTCGACTCTCGTGCCCAGGAGTTGATCCGTGACCTCCAACGTCGGCCAGAACTACCCGTACACGAGCGAGACCGAGGGCGAGCGTGCGGCTCGGATCGCGACGCTCGTGGCCGAGCGCGAGGGCCTTGCCGACACGCTGCGTGCCGAGGCGACGCCGCTCGACGACAACGAGCGCTGGTGGGTCTGGAAGTGCCCGACGGCGGGCTGCCCGGGCCTCCTCCACGCGGCCGGCTACGCGATCGACAAACACGCCGTCTTCGTCGTCTGCGACGGGACCTGCCGCAAGACGTTCCTGCGGTAGCCCAGCGGCCCCGCCGGCCGGCCCGAGGGTTGACCGACCGCGTAACCCGATTGTAGGCTGTGAACGGTTACGCCAACCCGAGCCCGTGGAGGTGACCGTCCGATGATCGCCCGTCGCTGGCGCGGCCGCGTCCGAGGCGCCGACTTCGGCGCCTACCTCGCCTACCTCGAGCGGAGCGGCATCGAGGCCCTCCGGTCGACGCCGGGCAATGCCGGCGTCGCGGTCTTCCGCCATCGCGACGAGGCGAACGACAGCGTCGAGTTCGAGGTCGTCTCCTACTGGCGGGACTTCGAGGACATCCGGGCTTTCGCCGGAGACGACGTGTCGGTCGCCCGGTTCTTCCCCGAGGACGACCGCTACCTGATCGAGCGCGAGCTGAGCGTCCGCCACGACGTCGTCGACCTCTATCCCGCCGATGGCTGACGCGGGGGTCGAGGCGGGCGCGGCGGCCGACGCACACCCGTCCGGTGGGATCCGCGCCGCCCGCCGGCAGACGATCCTCGACGGGATCGGGATCATCGTCACGGCGGCCGGCTTCGGCTTCGTCTACGGGCTGGCTGCCCGCGAGGACGCCGGCTTCTCGCCCGTCGAGGTCGTCGCGATGAGCACACTCGTCTTTGCCGGGGCCGCCCAGTTCGCGGCCGTCGGGTACATCGCGGCCGGACTCGCCTGGCCCGGCGTCGTCATCCTGACCGCGCTGCTCAACGCCCGCCACATCCTCTACTCCGCCTCGATCGCCCCGTGGTTCGCCGGGCGGTCGCTGCCGCTCCGGGCGATCGCCGCCCACCTGCTGACCGACGAGGCGTACGCCCTCTCGATGGCTCACTTCCGGCGCACGGGCCGGGCCGACCTGTGGGGTTACTGGTTTGCGGCGATCGCGGTCACGTTCATCCCATGGAACCTCGCGACGCTGGCGGGGGTCGTCGTCGGCGGCTCGATCCCGGAGCCCGAGCAGTTCGGGATCGATGTCATCTTCCCGGCGGCGATGCTCGGACTGGCGGTCGGCCTGATCACCGGCCGGCGGGAGATCGTGGCCGCGGTCGTCGGGGCCGGGGTCGGGGTGGGGGTCAGCCTCGCGCTGGGGACGGCGGTCGGCATCATCGCCGGCGGCGTCATCGGCCCGGCCGTGGGCATGCTCGTCCCCGAGCGCATCGCCCGCGAGGAGGCGCCGCTCGGCTCGACGCCGTCGGCGGAGCGTTACTCGATGCCGGGAACGCGCCTTGGCCGGACACGGCGGCCCGACGACGCGATGCCCGAGCCGCCCGACTCGTCGTCGGAGGCTCCCGAGCCATGAGCACCGAGTTCATCGGCCTCGCGGTGCTGATGTTCGCGGCGACGTACCCGTCGCGCGCCGTCGGCCTGCTCGTCCCGGGCATCCAC
Source organism: Candidatus Limnocylindrales bacterium (assembly GCA_035759195.1). Classification (GTDB taxonomy): domain Bacteria; phylum Chloroflexota; class Limnocylindria; order Limnocylindrales; family CSP1-4; genus CF-46. Next base: position 2,491 of record DASTVH010000077.1, on the reverse strand, counting down.
CGCCTGCCCCGGCCGGCCCTCGACTACCTCCAGCTGGTCGGCCCGGCGGTCCTCAGCGCGATCGGCGCCGTCGCGGTGCTCGTCCGGGTGCCGGAGGACGGCGCGCCGACGTTCGGGGTCGGTGTCGACTCGATCGCGGTGCTCGTCGCGCTGCTCATCACGACCTGGCGCCGGAACCTGCTCTTCGGCATCGTCGCCGCCGTCGCGATCGCGGTGATCGCCCGGGCTGTCGGACTCGGCTGAGCCGACCGCGGGGTCGGCCGCCGGCAGTCAATCGCGGCGGGCTTCCGCCTCGACCTCCACGAGGAGCGTCGGATCGATGAGGCCGGCGACCTGGACGAGCGTCGCCGCCGGCCGGATCCCGCCGAATCGCTCGCCGTGGACCGCGGCGACCGCCGGCGCATCGCCCAGCGCGACGACGTAGGTCCGCGTCCTGACGACGTCCTCGAGCCGGAAGCCGGCCTCGGCCAGGGCCCGCTCGACGATCTCCCAGGCGGCACGGGCCTGGGCCGCCGCATCGCCCGGATGGAGCGAGCGACCATCGGGCCCCGCGTCGGTCGTGCCCGAGACGTAGCACGTGTCGCCGGCGACGATCGCCCGGCTGTAGCCGACCGAGCGCTCCCATGGGCCGCCCGACGAGATCCGCCGGCGGCCCTCGGCGGGTCCCTCGTCAGCCACGCCAGCCGCGGACGACCGGGTCCCGGGAGACCGCGAGGAGGAGGGCGGTGAAGAGCGCCGTCCGGGGCACGATCGAGGCCACCTCCAGGTACTCGGCCGGCGAGTGATCGTTGCCGCCGATCGGCCCGAGACCGTCGATCGTCGGCACGCCCATGCCCGACGTCGTGTTCGCGTCGGACGCGCCACCGGTCGCGGTGTCCTTCACCGCAAAGCCGAGCCGCTCGCCGAGGGCGACGACGTGCTCGACGAGCCGGCCCGACCGCTCGAGCTTCTCCAGCGGCCGGTGGCGGGCCCGCCGGACGATCTCGATCGTCGTGTCGGGCACCTCGGTGGTCGCGGCCAGCTCGGCGATCGCGGCCTCTGCCGCGTCCTGGGCGGCAGCGTCGCCGGCTCGGACGTCGATCTCGAGCGTGCAACGCTCCGCGACGACGTTGGGGCGCATGCCGCCGGCGACGACGCCGACGTTGACGGTCACGCCCGGCCAGCGACCGTTGAGCGCATGGAGGTCGCGGATGAACCGGGCCGCCTCGAGGATCGCGCTGCGACCCTTCTCGGGCTCGACGCCGGCGTGGGCCGCCCGGCCGCGGACGGTGGCGACGAGGTCGAGCGTCCCCTTTCGGGCAGACACGATGTCGCCGTTCGCCCGCGCGCACTCGAGGACGAAGCAGGCGTCGGCCTCGGTTGCGGCGGCGCGGATGTGGGCCGTCGAGACCGGCGAGCCGATCTCCTCGTCGGGATTGGCGACGAACGTGATCCGGGCGAACGGCCGATCTGGGGCAGGTCTGCCGCCGCCGGCGAGGCCGAGCAGCAGCCGCACGCCGTACAGCCCCGTCAGCAGCCCCGACTTCATGTCGGTCACGCCCGGCCCGTACGCCCGGCCTTCCTCGATCCGGAACGGCCGCTCGGCGGCGGTCCCCGGGTCGAAGACCGTGTCCATGTGGCCGATCAGCAGGAGTCGCGGACCGCCCGGGTCGCCGCCCTCGATCGTCCCGACGACCGTCGCGCCCAGCCGGCCGGCGGGGTCGGGATGCCGGGTGACCTCGGCTCCGTTCCCGGCCAGGAATGCCTCGACGAACCGCCCGACCTCGTCGACGCCGTCGGGCGTGTAGCTCCCGCAGTCGATGTTGACGAGGCGTTCGAGGTCGGCCAGGTAGTCCGCTTCGGCCGCGGCCGCGGCGGCGTCGATCGAGGCCAGCTCGGCGGCGTCGACGCCCGACCCGGGGGCGGAACTCGTGTCCATCGTCCGAGTGTAGGCGTGGCGGCCGCTTGTTATCCTCGCCGAACCGTGCGCCTGATCGAGATCCGCCTCCTCGAGGGACCGAACGTCTACCGGCTCGAGCCGGTGGTCAAGATCGAGCTCGCGGTCGGGCGGCGCCGGACCTGGTACGGCCAGCGGGCGCCGGGTCGCCACGCGGTCGTCCGGCTGGGCGGCGTCGTGCCCCGCCGCGCGTGGCCGGCCCCCGTCGAGTCGCTCGTCGACTGGCTCCGCCGGCTGCGTCGAGAGCACGGTGAAGGCACGGCGGGCCTCGCCGTCCACCGCTCGTCGGACCCGGGGCACTGGGTCGTCACGTTTCCCTGGACCGGTGAGGAGCGGGCCCGAACGATCGCCGAGGCGGCGCTCGCACTCGCCGAACGAGAGGTCTCGCCGGTCCGCCGGGCACGTCTCACCGGGGCGCAGTCGCGCCTCCTCGATCGCTGGCAGGGCCGGATCGCGGAGGCCCGCACGACGCCGCCGACCTGGATCCTCGACGCCGACCGCCGGATCCCGATCGTGTCGATCACGGGGACGAACGGCAAGAGCACCGTCACTCGG
>DASTVH010000076.1:0-7145 GCA_035759195.1 Candidatus Limnocylindrales bacterium | reverse complement strand
GATCCCCTCGACGAACGCGTCATACTCCGTCCGCCGCAGCGCGTCGTCGAAATGCTCGATCACGACGATTTCGACGCCGGCCTCGGCGAGGCGGGCCAGGCGCTCGTCGGGGTCCATCAGAAGCGGCGGCGCGTGGCCGGTCAGGACCGCGTCCGGATGCGCGTCGACCGTGACGACGGCCGGCCGCGCACCGCGAGCCCGCCCCTCGTGGCGAAGGTGTTCGAGGAGGTAGGCGTGGCCGCGGTGGAGCCCGTCGAAGACACCGACGACGATGAACAGCGGACCGTGCTCCGGCCGCAGTCCCGCGCGACCGTGGATCTGCCTGGCCGCCATCAGCTCGCCGCGGCGTCGACGAGGACCTTGTCGGGCGCCAGCCGCTCGCCGCGCAGGATCGCGATCGCGACGAGACGGCCGCGCTCGTCGCGGACGCGGACGGGAGCCCCCTCCTCGGCCCGGAGCGCCGGTGCGCGGATGAACTGGCCGCGCGAGATGGCGAGGAGCTCTTCGTCGGTCACGCTGTGCTCGGCCATCGCTTCGAGACCGGCGTCGACCGGCCGGAGCAGCGCCGCGAGCCGGGCGGGACCGGCCGCCGCAGCTTCCCGGATGTGGTCGACCGCCAGGGCGTCTTCGAGGCGAAAGGGCCCACTCGCAGTGCGGATCAGCGCGCCGAGGTACGCCGCGCTCCCGACGGCCGTACCGAGGTCGCGGGCGAGCGCCCGGACGTACGTTCCCGCCGAACAGGCCACGTCGAGGATCGCGATCGGGCGCTCGGGATCGCGGCCGTCCCATTCGGTCAGCTCGATCCGGTCGATCGCGACCTGCCGCTCGGCGAGCTGCGGCGTCTCGCCGGCTCGGGCCATCGCATAGGCCCGCCGGCCGGCGAGCTTGATCGCACTGTAGGCCGGCGGACGCTGCGAGATCGATCCGAGGAAGGACGGGATCGCGGCGAGGACCGCGTCGCGTGTCGGGGCAGTCCCCTCGGCCGGGGTCAGCTCGCCCTCGAGATCGTCGGTCGTCGACGACGCCCCGAAACAGACCGTGGCCCGATACGCCTTTCGGTCCCCGAGGTGGTACTCGACCATCCGCGTCGCCCGACCGAGGAAGAGCGGCAGCACGCCCGAGGCGAATGGATCGAGCGTCCCTCCGTGGCCGACCCGTTTCGTCGCCGCGAGCCGCCGCACGAGGCCGACGATGTCATGGGACGTCGGGCCGGCCGGCTTGTCGACGACGAGGATCCCGTCCATGCGGTCCGGCGCGATCAGCGGGCGAGCGCGGCAACGAGGCGCTCGGCCTCGGCCAGGACGCGGCTGCGGGCCTCGCCGACCGGTCTGCCGATCGTGGCGCCGGCGGCGCGGGCATGACCGCCCCCGCCGAACGCACCGGTCAGGACGGTCGCATCCACCCCGCCGGGCTTGGTCCGGACGCTGATCCTCGTGCCCTCCGGCGCCTCCTTGAAGAGAATCGCGACGTCGGCCGCCTCGGACTGGGCGAGCAGGTCGATGATCCCCTCCGAGTGGGCGACGATCGAGCCGGTCGCCGAGAGGTCGGAATCGAGCAGCGTCGAGTGGACGATCCGCCCGCCGGCGGCCGTCTCGAGGCGATCGAGCACCCGGCCGAACAGGCGGAGCTGGCTGTCGGGCTTCGTGCGGTAGAGCCGGCGCGAGATGTCGGAGAGCGGCGCGCCGGCTTCGACGAGGGCCGCCGAGACCGCGAGCGTGCGTGGCGTCGCGTTCGGGTGGGCGAACGTCGCGGTGTCCATCACGATGCCGGCCATGAGCAGCGTGGCGAGCGCGCCGTCGCCTTCGTCGAGCGGCACGCCGAGCCGCGTCGCGAGCAGCGCCGTCATCTCACACGTCGCCGCCGCGCCGGGGTCGATCCAGTCGGTCGGGCCGCGGTCGTCGTTCGAGGCGTGGTGGTCGAGGACGACCCGCGGCAGCCGGTCGAACAGCTCGGCATGGCGATCCCGCACGGCCCCGATGCGGTCGAGGGTGCCGCAGTCGGACACGACGAGCAGGTCGTAGGAGACGGCCGGGTCGGGATCCGTCGTGGCCCGCTCGACACCGGGCAGGAACTCGTAGAGCGGCGGAACCGGGTCGGTGAAGACGGTTGTCGCGCGGCCGCCGGCCAGCTCGATGATCCGGGCGACGGCGAGGGTCGAGCCGATCGTGTCGGCGTCAGGGTTCTCGTGGCCGACGGCGAGGATCTCCCGACCGCCCCGGAGCCGCTCGACGACCGCGTCCGGTACGGCGTCGAGCCATGGGCGCAGGTCGATCATCGGCGGCGTTTGCCCGGAACCGGCCGCTTGCGTCCGGCGCGGATCAGGCGACGCCGGGCTGCCGGCGGCGGGGGCGGGCGGTCCGGGGCGTCGTCGGCCGGCTCCTCCGCGTCGCCCTCGTGGGGCAGCCGCGGGACCGGCGTCGGCAGGGACTCGCCGACCGGCAGGTCCTCCTCGGGAATCCGGCCCGCCTCCAGCTCGGCGAGGAGCTGGAGGACGCGAGTCCCCCGCTCCAGCGTGTCGTCGAGCTCGAGGTGGAATTCCGGGATCCGCTTGAGGCGGAGCCGCTTGCCGAGCTCGTGGCGGACGTACGGCATCGCCCGGCCGAGCGCCGCGAGCGTGGCCCGGCGGTCCTCGGGCTGGCCGATGACGCTGACGAGGACCTTCGCGTGGCGCAGGTCCGGCGTCGTCTCGACACTCGTCAGGGTCGCGAAGCCGACCCGCGGATCGTCGATCTCGCGGGCGATGATCTGGCCGATCTCCTGGCGCAGGAGCTCGTCGATCCGGTCGGTTCGCTGGGTCATGCGAGCACTCCGTTCCCGGCGCCGATGACTACGCCGTCGCGACCCGGCTGATCGTCTGCGACGAGAAGCACTCGATGATGTCGCCTTCCTCCAGGTCGTGGAAGTTGGCGAGACCGATGCCGCACTCGTAGTTCTGCTGGACCTCACGGACGTCGTCGCGGAACCGCCGGAGCGATTCGATCCGGTCGGTAGCGATGACCTTCCCGCTGCGCCAGACGCGGGCTCCGCCGCGGATGATGCGGCCGTCGGTGACGAACGAGCCGGCGATCACGGTGTTCTTGCCGACGCGGAAGATCTGGCGGACCTCCGCCCGACCTTCGATCACCTCCACGACCTCCGGCTCGAGCAGGCCCTGGAGGGCGGCCGAGATGTCGTCGGTCAGCTTGTAGATGATGTCGTACTGGCGGACGTCGACGCCCTCCGTCTCGGCGGCCCGGCGGGCCGTGTCGGTGATCTTCGTGTTGAAGCCGACGATGATCGCGTCCGAGGCCGAGGCGAGCATCACGTCGTTGTCGGTGATGTCGCCGGCCCCCTCGTGGAGCACGTTGATCCGGATCTCGTCCTGGTTGAGCTGGTCGAGGGCGTGGGTGATCGCGCCGAGAGAACCGGACACGTCGGCCTTGAGGACGATCCGCAGCTCCTTCGCCTGGCCGGCCTGGATCTGACGGTAGAGGTCCTCGAGCGTCGCCCGGCCGCTGCCGTCGCCGCCCTTGGCGGCGCTCTCTGCCTTGCGGCTCTCGACGAGCGCGCGCGCCTCCTTCTCGTCGGCGACGACCCGCAGGATGTCGCCGGCCTCGGGCACGGCCGACAGGCCGAGGACGACGACCGCGCTGGAAGGTCCGGTCCTGGTGACCCGTTTGCCGGCCTCGTTCTCGAGGGCCCGGACCTTGCCGAACGTCTCGCCGACGACGATGACGTCGCCGACGCGGAGCGTTCCGGTCTGGACGATCGCGGTCGCGACCGCGCCGCGGTTCTTGTCGAGCTGAGCTTCGACGATCGTGCCGACCGCGGCCCGCTTCGGGTTGGCCTTGAGCTCCTGGAGATCGGCGACGAGCAGGACCATCTCGATCAGCTCGTCGAGCCCGATCCGGGTCTTCGCCGAGACCGGGACGAGCGGCGTGTCGCCGCCGTACTCCTCGACGATCACGCCGGCCTCGGACAGCTCGGTCTTGACCCGGTCCGGGTTGGAGTCGGGCTTGTCGATCTTGTTGAGGGCGATGATGATCGGGACCTTCGCCGCCTTGGCGTGGCTGATCGCCTCGAGCGTCTGGGGCATGACGCCGTCATCCGCGGCGACGACGACGACTGCGATGTCGGTCACCTTCGCGCCCCGGGCCCGCATCGCGGTGAACGCCTCGTGGCCCGGCGTGTCGAGGAAAACGACGCGCTTGCCGTCCTTCTCCACCTCGCTGGCGCCGATGTGCTGGGTGATGCCGCCGCGCTCGCCGGCCGCGACCTCGGTCGTCCGGATGGCGTCGAGCAGGCTCGTCTTGCCGTGGTCGACGTGACCCATGACGGTCACGATCGGAGCCCGCAGCTGGAGCAGCGCCGGATCGTCCTCCTCGAAGAGGACTTCCTTGGCGGCCGCCGCCGGCGCACCCTCCTCGGCCTCGTCAGTGCCCTCGCCGGCCGCCGGCGCGGCGGCCTCGGCCACCTCGTAGCCGAGCTCGCCGGCGACGAGCGACGCGGTGTCACGGTCGATGAGCTGGTTGATCGTCGCGAAGATGCCGCTCTTGATCAGCTCGCGAATCACGTCCGCCGGGTTGACGGTCAGGAGCTCGGCCAGCTCCTTGACCGTGATCGTCGTCGGCAGGTCGATCGCGCCGCGCTCGCGCGGGTCGGCGACCTGGACCTGCGCGGGGACGCCGCTGCCGTCGCGCCGCGGCGGCTTCCTCGGTCCGCGTCGGCCGCGGGTTCCGCTCCTACTTCGTGCCACTCGCTCCTCCTTCGGTCGTCATGCTCGTCAGCCCGGCGAGAAGCGTCTCCCGCAGCTCGCCGGTCATCGGCGTCCCGAGCGAGCGCCCCACGGCGCCGCGCTCGAGGCCTGTCCTCCAGCAGCCGACGTCGCGACAGAGGTACGCTCCCCTGCCGGCGACGCGGCCGGTTTCGTCGATCTTCAATTCGCCGCCCGGGGTCCGGACGATCCGGATGAGCTCGCCTTTGGGGCGAGTCGTCCGGCACGCCACGCACGACCGGGCCGGAACGCGGCGCGGCCCGGCGGCCCGCCCCCGGCCTACGACGCGCCCTCCGCGTCGGCCTCGGCAACGGCGGTCGCCCTGGCCCGGGTGCGTTTCGGTTTGGCTGCGGGTCCCGCATCGGCCACGACGGGCTCGGCGGGCTCGGCCACGACGGGCTCGGCGGGCTCGGCCGCTGCGGGCTCGGCGGGCTCGGCCGCTGCGGGTTCGGCGGCCACCGGCTCGGTTGCCTCGACCGCGGGTGCGGTCGCCTCGGCGGCGACCTTCCTGGCCCGTGGCTTCTTCGCCGGCTCTGCGGCCGAGGCATTCGAAGTCCCGGCGGCTGCCGGTTCGGATGTCACGGGCTCCGTCGCCGTCTCTTCGCTGGCCGGCGACGTTCCCGCTCCCACGGCGGCGTCCGTTGCCGCCTCAGCGATCGGGGCGCGCTCTCCGGTCGCGGCCGTCGCCTCGGCGGCAGCCTTCGCCTCGGCGACCGAGACGTCGCTCCGGATGTCGATCCGCCAGCCGGTGAGACGGGCGGCGAGCCGCGCGTTCTGGCCTTCGCGACCGATGGCCAGCGAGAGCATCCGCTCGGGCACGGTCACGTTCGCGATCCGGTGCTCCTCGTCGATGTCGACCGACAGGACCTGGGCCGGCGAAAGCGCATTGGCCACGAAGACCGCCGGATCGTCGTTCCACGGGATCACGTCGATCTTCTCGCCGCCGAGCTCGGCGACGACGGCCTGGACGCGGGCGCCGCGCTGGCCGACGGTCGCACCGACCGGATCGAGGCCATCCTGGCGCGAGGCGACCGCGACCTTGGAACGGCTGCCGGCCTCGCGGGCGATCGCCCGGATCTCGACCGTGCCGTTGTGGATCTCGGGCACCTCGAGCTCGAAGAGCCGCTTGAGGAACCCCTTGTGGGTCCGGCTGACGAGGATCTGCGGCCCGCGCGTGGAGCGGCGGACCTCGAGCACGTAGGCCTTCACGTTCTGGCCGATCCGGTAATGCTCGACCATCGACTGCTCGGACGTGGCCAGGATCGCCTCGACGTTGTTGCCGACGTCGAGGATGATCGCCCGCGGCTCGACCCGGTTGACCGTGCCGGTGATCATCTCTCCTTCGCGGCTGGCGAACTTGTCGAAGACCTGGTCACGCTCGACCTCGCGGATCCGCTGGAGCACGATCTGCTTCGCGGTCTGCGCACCGATCCGGCCGAAGATGTCGCCGTCGAGCTCCTCGGTTTCGACGAGATCGCCCGGCTGCGCGTCCGGCCTGTACTTGCGGGCCTCCTCGAGGCTGAACTCCACGAGCGGATCGTCGACCTCGACGACCGCCGTCCGAGCCCGGAAGACGCGGATCTTGCCGGTTTCGGCATCGATCCTGACGTGGATGTCCTCGTCGCCGGCCACTCGCCGGTACGCCGACTGGATCCCATCCTCGACGGCGTGGATCAGCTGCTCCCGGGAGACCTGCTTCTCCGCGTTCAGCTGAAGGAGAGCACCGACGAAGTCTCGACTCACGATGCTCCTCCGACTACAACATTGTTCTGTGGGCCGACAAAAAGAAACGTGGGGGTCACCCACGTCACGGAGCGGCCGTTCAGTTCGACGCGAGTATACATCCTCCCGCCAACCGGGTCGGGCGGAGCGCCTCCCGGGCGGAGGAGCGCGGGCGGACGGAGCGAGCATCCCCGCCGCCGTCGGCGTGCCTGTCGGCGGCGGCCGAATTCGAGTGATCCGAACGGGAAGCGGGGTTCGCGGCCGATGTCGAACCGCCCCGGAGGGAACGGGACCCGACGACGGCGAGCCTGCCGCACGGTGGCCGCGTGGAGCGGCCGTTCGGCGCGCGCATGGGGCCTCGTCGCGGCGTACCCCGGCCTCCGGCGTCCGGCGGCCGGGCGCCCGGCCCATCAGCCGCGAGGCGCGGCGACCGTTGCGGGCGGTTCAGCCGGGACGCCCGTCGGCAGCGGCGGGTAGCGCCGGTCGACGTACGCCTCCAGGATCCCGATGAACTCCTCGACGAGCCCCTCGCCGCGCAGCGTGCGGTCGAGTCTGCCGTCGATGAAGACCGGCGCGACCGGCTCCTCGAAGGTGCCCGGCAGCGAGATGCCGATATCGGCGTGTTTCGATTCGCCGGGCCCGTTCACGACGCAGCCCATCACCGCGACCC
>DASTVH010000075.1:0-14687 GCA_035759195.1 Candidatus Limnocylindrales bacterium | reverse complement strand
ACCTCCCCTGACGGCTCGACTGTCATGTCGACCATGGTGACGCACCGACCTCGCTCGAGTCGGCGTCCAACGACGCCGTTGCGTGACGGATGTGTCGCACCGGCGGCCGCGGAGCAGGCACCCGGGACGCTAACGCCAGGGGCCGACACCCCCGACGCGCTCGACACGGACGTGGGTCACGAAGCCCGGCGGCGGGTCGGGCATGGCCGGGAAGACGGCGTCCGGGCCGATGTAGGTCCGGGCGAGGCGCTGGAGGAGCTCCGGCGCGCCGCCCCCGGTGATCCGGGCTGTCCCCTCGACCAAGAGGTACTCGCGGAGGCCCCAGTCGTTGATCCGATCGGACTGGACGGTCAACGCGATCCGCGGGTCGCGGCGCAGGTTCCTGATCTTGCGCTGGTCGTCGAGCGTGGCGAACACGATCTCGCCGTCCTCGAGCCCGACCCAGGCGAGGCTGAGGTGGGGCGACCCGTCGGGGTCGATCGTCGCGACCGTGGCCACGGCAGCTGAGGCGAGGAGCTCGACCGCGGCAGGGGACAGCGTTGCGGACACGACCGAACGATACACGCGGTTCGCCCTCGGGCCGGGTCGCGCCGTCCACGCCCGTCGATCGCGGACCCCGGTCGACCGGTGCGACGCCGGTGCAAGCCGAGCCCGCGAAGGGGTGAGGTCAGCGATCCCGACGGGATGCGACGCTTCCTCCCATGACCGTGGACCAGATCGAGGACTCGTCCCCCGAATCGGCTCGTGCGCGCCGCAGCATCCCAGCGCCGGCCGCGCCGTCGACGCGCGACGACATCGTCCATGTCAGTCGGGCGTTCGTCGAGCGCGTGCGCGCCGATGACGTGCCGGGCCTCGCGGCCGAGATCGCCTACCGCTTCCTCTTCGCCGTGTTCCCGTTCGGCCTGTTCGTCGCGGCGTTCGGCGCCTTCCTGGCCGGTTACCTCCGGATCGAGAACCCCGCGCAACAGATCGTCAACGGCCTCGCGGACAACCTGCCGCCCTCGATCGCCGACGCACTCCGGCCCGAGCTCGAGCGCCTTCTGTCGTCGGCTCGGCCGGACCTGCTCTCGATCGGTGCGCTCGGTGCCCTCTGGGCGGCCACCGGCGGAACGAACGCGCTCGTGAAGGGGATGCACCGCGCCTATCACCTGTCGGAGCAGCGGCCCTTCCTGCTGCGATACGCCGTCGCGGTCGGCCTGACGCTCGTTGCGGCCGTCGGCGTCGTCGCGTCCTTCGTCACCATCGTCGGCGGAGCGATGATCATCGAGCAGGTCGCGAGCCGGACCGGTCTGGGCGGCGCGGCGGTGGCCGCCATGGAGGTCCTCCGCTGGCCGGCAGTGTTCATCCTGCTGACCGCCGCCGTCGCGGTCCTCTACCGCTACGGGCCGAGCGTCGTGGTCCCCTGGCGCTGGCTCCTCGTGGGAGCGGCCACGTTCACGTTCGGCTGGCTGGTCGCGACCGCCGCCCTCGGCTTCTACATCGGCAACGTCGCCGACTACGGCGCGACCTACGGGTCCCTCGGCGCGGTCATCGTCCTGATGCTGTGGTTCTACGTGACCGCGGCGATGCTCCTCGTCGGTGTCGAGCTGGCGGCGGCGATCGCCCAGGAGCGGACGCCGGACGAGATCCACCAGCGGGGCGAGGAACGGGCCGTCGCCCGAGCGGTCGACGGCGTGGCGGCGGAGGCGACGGACCGCGTGAAGGGCGCCGCCGGCCGCTCGTTCGGCTGACCGGCGCCGCGGCTGCATCAGGCCCGCTCCTCGACGCTAGGCTATCGGGATGGCGATGACGCCCGACCCGTGGGGGAGTGGCTCGGCCTACGAGCAGTACATGGGCCGCTGGAGCCGCCACGTCGCGGCGGAGTTCCTTCCGTGGCTGGGGACGCCTCCGGGCCGCCGTTGGCTGGATGTCGGCTGCGGGACGGGCGTGCTGACGCGGATGATCCTCGAGAGTGCCGCGCCGGGCGAGATCGTCGGCGTCGATCCATCCGAGGGCTTCGTCCGCTTCGCCGCCGCGCGGACCGCCGATTCGCGGGTGCGTTTCGCGGTGGCGGACGCGGCGGACCTGCCGTTCGAGGACGGCTCGTTCGAGGCCGTGGTGGCGGGGCTCGTCCTCAACTTCGTCGCCGATCCGGCGGCCGCCCTGCGCGAAATGGCCCGCGTCACGGTTCACGGCGGCGTGATCGCGGCGTACGTCTGGGACTACGGCAACGGAATGCAGTTCATCCGGACGTTCTGGGACGCGGCGACCGCACTCGATGCCGACGCCGGTGCGCTCCACCAGGGCGAGCGGTTCCCGCTCGCGCGACCGGAAGCGCTCGCCGCGCTCTTTGAACGCGCCGGGCTGGGGGAGGTCGACGGCCGCTCGATCGAGATCGCGACCCGGTTCGCCGACTTCGATGACTTCTGGGCGCCGTTCCTCGGCGGGACCGGGCCAGCGCCGAGCTACGTCGCCACGCTCGACGACGATCGCCGGACCGCGCTCCGCGAGCGCCTCCGCGCGACCGCACCAACCGAGCCCGACGGCTCGATCTCCCTCACGGCCCGGGCCTGGGCCGTGCGGGGTCGCCGCTGACCCCTCCTCGCGACGGCTACGGGGCGGTCGTGTCGGCCCACGGCATGAGGGCGGGCGGCTCGAAGGTGGATCGAACGGGGATCGAACGACCGTCCTCGCGCATCGATACGGCGGCGGCCTCGAGGATCTCGACGATGTGGGCCGCCTGGTCGGCGCTCGCCCGATGGGATCGTCCCTCGCCGATCGCCTCGGCCAGGTCGGCGACACCGCGCGCCCAGGCCGTCCCGCGGAACGGCGGCCGCACCGGCACGACCGGTTCGTAGGTCCCGCCGACGATGCCGAACGCGACGGTGGCGTCGAAGTCCTGGAAGCTGCCGAGGGCCAGCGACGCGTCGTCGCCGTGGAATTCGATCGAGCCGAGGAGGGTCGCCGGCCGGCCCACGTAGAAGCTCGTCGTCAGCCGGACGATCGGGCCGCCCTCGAGCTCGAGCGCCGTCACGACCAGATCCGGGCTGCCGATCCGGAACGGGGTACCGTCGATGGTCACCCGGTCCGGCAGGAGGTCCCAGCCCCACGCCCGGACGACCCGGGCTGGTCCGAGCATCGCCGTGATGAGCGTGAGCGGGTAGACGCCGACGTCGACGAGCGCGCCGACCTCGTAGAACGGTGCCGGCGCCGGATGCCAGGCCTCGATGCGGCCCCAGTTCACCTCCGCGTAGACGGCCCGCACGGTCCCGAGGCGGCCGCCCCGAACGAGGCCGGCGGCCGTCTGCTGGGCTTCGCCGAGGAACGTCGACGGCGAGCAGCCGAGACGCAGCCCCCGGCTCCGGGCGAGCTCGAGGAGCTCGAGGGCATCGGCCGTCCGAAGGGCGAGCGGCTTCTCGCTGTAGACGTGGCGGCCGGCCTCGAGTGCCCGCTTCGTGACGGCGTGGTGGGCGTGGTGGACCGTCAGATTGACGACGATGTCGACCTCGCCGTCGACGAGGAGTTCGTCGAGGGTCGTGTGAAGGCGGCAGCCGTGCTCCGCGCCGAACTGTGCCAGGCGCGTCGCGTCGAGGTCGGTCGCTGCGACCAAGCGGATCGCGGGATGGGTGAGGATGTCACGGGCGTAGCCGCCGGCGATGTTGCCGGTGCCGACGATGCCGATGCCGAGCGGAGTCACGTGATGAGGCTACGCGATCGGACGGGGCTTGGCGCGATGACCTATCGTCGGGCCATGCGAAGCGATCAGATCGCCCTCCAGCTCTACACCGTGCGCCGACTCGCTGCCGACGACCTGGCCGGCACACTGCGGGCGGTGGCCGAGGCGGGCTACCGGTTCGTCGAGGTCGCCGGAGTGGCGGAGGCCGCTCGCGGCCGGCTGGCGGCCCTGCTCACCGAGGCCGGGCTCCAAGCCGTCGCCGCCCATCAGGGCCTGGAGCGACTCCGCAGCGACGCCGATGAGGTCGCCGACTGGCTTGCGGGGCTGGGCTGCCCGCGCGTGGTCGTGCCGTCGCTGCCCGACGACGAGCGAGCGACGGTCGACGGCGTGCGGCGGCTCGGCGGGGAGCTGAGCGGCATCGCCGGGCGCCTGGCCGAGCGGGGCATCACCCTCGGTTATCACAACCACGCGGTCGAGTTCGCCGCCCTCGACGAAACGACCGCCTGGGACGTCCTGCTGGCCGAGCTCGCCCCGGAGGTCGAGATCGAGCTCGACGTCTACTGGGCCGCGGTCGGCGGGCGGGATCCCGTCGAGCTGATTCGTTCCCACCGGGATCGCGTCCGCCTCCTCCACGTGAAGGATCGCGCGGCCGGCACCGAGCCCCGCGACGCGCCGGCGGGGGAGGGCACTCTCGACATCGCGGCGATCGTCGCCGCCGGCGATGCCGCGGGAGTCGCGTGGTACATCGCCGAGCAGGACGAGCCGCAGGATCCGATCCGGGACATCGCGACCGCGCATCGCCATCTCGCGTCGATGAGCTCCCGCTGAACCTCGCCTCCTGGGGACACCGAACCGCCCTCGGGCGAGAGCGTCAGGATTCGATCGGCAGGCGAAGGATCGAGCGGGCTCGGCCGTCGGGCACCCGGTCGTGGTCGGCCGTCCGGATCTCGTGGAGGTGGCCGTGCGGCCGGAGGCCTGCCGCGTCGACCGCGTCGTAGAGCGCCTGGACCGACCGCGGCTGCGTCGCGGGCCCGCCGACGTGCAGGATCTGTGCCGACCGGCCCTCGGCGAAGCGGATGAGCCGGACGAATGGCGCCGGTCCGGCGGCCCCGGAGCGTGCCACCTCGATCGCCGAAGCGGCGTCCTCGTCGCTCGCCTCCGGCGGGACTTCGACCATCTGCTGCCAGTGCCACGTCCGGCGATCGGCGAACGCCGCGGCGAGGTCCGCGCTCGGTGGTTCGGGATGCGTCCACCAGGCGCACTCCAGCACGGCCGGCGGGCTCTTCACGCCGTGCTCCCGGGCGACGCGGGCCCGGAGCAGCTCAGCCGCGCTCCGAAGCGTCTCGCTCGCGAAGAGGAAGTCCGAGGCTCGCGGATCGCCGAGCCCATCGATCGCGAGCATCCGACGCTCCGGCACGACGACGATCGTCGCCCGGTCGGTCGCGGCGTGACGGAGCTCGAAGCGGTCGCTCGGTTCGGCGGTCATCGCGAGGGCCCTCCAGCAGATGTCCGGATTCTGGTAGCCGGGAGGCGGACGTCAGCCTTCGGGCGGTCCCATCGGGCTGACGAGCTGGAAGTAGTTGCCGTCGGGATCGGACAGCGTGGCGATCCAGGCGTCCGGCTGTTCGTCGAACGTGTACGGCTCCCGGACGACCGTCGCCCCGGCCGCGGTCAGGCGTTCGAACTCGCCCCTGACGTCGCGCGTCTCGATGTTCCAGATCAGGCGGCCCGGCTCGCGATTGGAGCCCTTGACCTCGCTGTGCGGGCCGATCGTGATCGCTCCTGTGCCGATCAGCCAGCCGGTGTACCCGCCGTCGTCCCAGCCGGGCTCGCCGAAGAGGCGCGTGTAGTACGCGGTCAGGCGCGCGGGGTCCTCGGATCCGATGAGGATGCTGTTGAAGTTCATGGCGGCTCCTTCCGTGCTCGGGCTGGGCGGTTCCGGCCACGCCGTCGTTTGGTGGATTCTCGCGCAGGTCGGCCGATCGGGCAGGCCGGCGTCGCATAAGGTGACGAGGTGACGAGCGACCACGGCCGGCCGCGGGTCGAAGCGACCGAGCAGCCTGCGTTCGCCGATCGGCTCCGGTCCCTCGCGGACCTGGCCCCGTTGCTCGAATCTCCGGCCGCGGACTTCGGCCACTGGGAGGTGCCGCCATCGCGGGACGGCGTCCACTCGCTCGGCTACTACGTCTTCGGGCCGGTGGGCGAGGCGTTCCTGGCGGCCGTGCGACGCGGCGGCTGGGTGATCATCGGCTTCGCCTGGCCGGCGTGGCTCGAAACCGATGAGGGCCGTGCGCTGCGCGACCGGCCCGAGGCCGTCGCCGCGGCGGGACCCGAAGACCTCGCGAGGCTGCTCACCGCGATCATCCGCTCCGATCGGTTCGTCGAGGGATCGATCGCGGGCGCGTTCGAGTCCGGGCTGCTGGCGCGGATCGCTCGCCGGGCGGCCGTGCTGCTCGCCGAGACGGACGCAGGCTGATCGGCCCCGCCGGCGCTCGACCCGGGACGGGCCGCAAACGACCGGTGCATGATCGTGCCATGAACGATTCACCGCTCCGGGTCGTCATCGCCGAGGATTCGGTCCTGATCCGCGAGGGGATCGCCCGCCTCATCGATGAGTCCGGCGGCACGGTCGTGGCCAAGGTCGGCGACGGCGACGCGTTCGTCGAGGCGGTCGCGGCGCACCGGCCCGACGTGTCCGTGGTGGACGTCCGGATGCCGCCGACCCAGCGCGACGAAGGCCTCCGCGCCGCGATCGAGGCGCGCCGCCGCGTCCCCGGCAGCCCGATCCTCGTGCTCAGTCAGTACGTCGAGCGGCAGTACGCGACCGAGCTCCTCGCCGACGGTGCCGGCGGCGTCGGCTATCTCCTCAAGGACCGCGTCGGTGACATTCCCGAGTTCATGGACGCCCTGCGCCGCGTCGCCCGCGGCGGGACGGCCCTCGACCCCGAGGTCGTCGCCCAGCTCATGGTCCCGCGGCGGGCAGACGATCCACTGGCGGCGCTCACGCCGCGGGAGCGCGAAGTCCTCGCGGCCATGGCCGAGGGCCGGACGAATGTCGGCATCGCCAGGCTTCTGAGCATCACCGAAGGGGCGACCGAGAAGCACATCGGCAACATCTTCGGCAAGCTCGAGCTGCCGGACTCCCAGGACGATCACCGGAGGGTGCTGGCAGTCCTGACCTACCTCGGGTCCTGAGTCGGCGGGGATCACGGTTCGGATAGAGGAATCTCGGCGCGCACGAGCGTCGGGCCTCCGGCGGGGCTCGTCACGCTGAACGTCCCATCCACCCCGGCGATCCTGCCGGCCAGCCCCGCGAGCCCGCCGCCTGGCTCCAGGCGGGCGCCGCCGGCGCCGTCGTCCCAGACCTCGACGACGAGCTGCGAACCTTCCCGCCGGCAGCGAACTTCGGATCGGCCGGCGCGGCTGTGCTTGGCGACGTTCGCCAGCGCCTCCGTGACGACGAAGTAGGCCGTCCGCTCGACCGCCGGCGGCAGCCTGTCCGCCGGCGGGAGCTCGTTGACGAGCGTCGTCGGGACCGGACCGCGGGCCGTGATCGACTCGAGCGCCGCGACGAGGCCGCGGTCGAGCAGGATCGACGGCGCGATGCCCCGGACGAGATTGCGGATCTCGGCGAGGGCTTCCCGCGCCTGGGCCTGGCCCTCGAGGATCAGCCGCTTCGCGGCGGCCGGGTCCGTGTCGATCCGCTCGCCGGCCAGGCCCAGATCGATCGTCAGCATCACGAGGCGCTGCTGGGCGCCGTCGTGGAGGTCCCGCTCGATTCGGTGCAGCTCGCTCGCCTCGACGTCGAGGACCGCCGAGCGGCTCTCCCGGAGC
Organism: Candidatus Limnocylindrales bacterium; assembly: GCA_035759195.1. GTDB lineage: Bacteria > Chloroflexota > Limnocylindria > Limnocylindrales > CSP1-4 > CF-46. Next base: position 7,198 of record DASTVH010000075.1, on the reverse strand, counting down.
GTCCGCACCTGGCGCTGCAGCTCGCGGCTTTCCGACGTACAGAGGAGCCCCGCGACGACGCTCCGGTGGAGGGCCAGGACAAGCTGCGAGAGGGTCGCCGCCACCGGGAGCAGAGCGGCTCCTGCGAATGTCCGGACGAGCACGACGGCGGTGTCGCGGCCGGCCAGCGGGCCGAGCAACCCCGGCGCCGAGGCATTCGGGACCGCGTCGTACCAGACGGGCATCGTGACGAGGGTCAACGCAGCAAACCAGGCCATCGCGACGACAAGGAACTCGATGACCGTGAGCGGCAGGTTCACCGCGACGTAGAGGACGTCGCGCCAGCGGCTCTCGTCGGCGAACTCGGCCCGGAGGACGCCCGCGATGCCGCCCCGCAGCGGCCGATAGGGGTGGGCGCCCGGTCGGTCGGACTCGCCGACGAACGCCCGCCATCGTTCGAGCCTCGCGACGAGCCTCGAGCCTTCGATCGCCGCCGCCACGAGGAGGAAGCCGATCCCCGCCAGCAGCGTTGTGAGGCCCGCCGAGAACAGGCTCGCGATCGCGCCGAAGGCGAAGACTCCGACGATGACCCCGAGGGCAATCGCACCGTTCGCGTACCACGTCGCCGGATGGATCGGTGAGAGCAGGAACGCTCGAACGGGGCTCCGGCCGCGCCGGGCGAACGCGAAGAGGCCGCCGCCTGTCTCCTCGCCGGTGTCCGGGGAACGGCCGATCCCCGGCCGGGCGAAGGTCGCCCCGCCGGGGATCCGGGCTGCCGACAGCCCGGCCAGGATCAGCAGCAGCCCGATGACGAGGACTGCCGCGCCGATCACCCTTCGGTCGGCTCGCGCCGGACGGCCCCCGCGACGAGGATGCCGCCGAGTCCGACCAGGAAGACCGGCCACAGGAAGCGCCACGAGTCGGACCAGGCGGGAACGATCGCGTCGACGAGCGCGAGTGCCCCGAAGAGGACGAGGGCGAGGCCGATGAACATCGTCGCGCGGCCGCTGCCGCGGTTGACGTGGCGGTGTCCTTCGGGGGCGCCGGCCGCCGCGGAGGCGGCATCCTCGGCCGAGAGCGGCTCGAGCGGAACGATGATCGCGAGGCCGATGTAGAGCAGGATCCCCAGCCCGCCGACGAAGATCGACAGGAACCAGAGCACCCGCACAAGGGTCGGGTCGAGGTCGAAGTACTCGGCGACGCCTGCGGCGACGCCGGCCAGGCGGCGGTCGTGCCGGCAGCGATAGAGTCGGCGGTTCATGAGCAGCCTCCAATCGGATTGATCTCGACAGCGCCGAAGTTGGCGCTGACGCGGAGGTCGGCCCGATGTGGCGCCGACGCATAGCCGGCGCTCTGCCAGACCGACCCGGTCTGGGTGAGGCCCTCGACCGTGACGTGGTCGGCCGTGCCTCGGTTGGTCACGCGCAGCCCGAGCTCGGGTGGCGCGCAGATCTGGAGCTCGCCGGCGCTCACGCGGAGCGAGCCGTCGATGTCGTCATCGGCCGGGAGCAGGAGTGACAGGCGACCGACGTTGACGGCGCCCGTGAGCCTCTGGACGACGGCCCCCGACGCGTCGACGACGACGTCCGCCGCGTTGGCCGTCACGTTCAGGTGCTCGAGCCGCGCGCCGGGGACCGCGACGTCGCCGCGGCCCGCATTGACGACGAGCGCGAGGCTCTTGATCGGGCTCGTCGGCAGCGTGAGGTCCCACGTGTCGCGGCCGGCGTCGAGGAACGCCCACTCCTCGCGGCCGACCGGCTCGATCTCGAGCGAGGTCGCGGTCGAACTGACCGTGGGTGGGCGGTTTCTCGTGTTGGCCGCAGCCAGCTCCCAGCCGTCGCCGCTCGCCGTTCTCAGCGTCAGCAGGCCGCAGCCGGTGGTCACGGAGACGTCGGCCGGCCCGTCGAACCGGCCCTGTTCGCTTGCTGTTGGCGCAACGTCGCGGCGTTCGCCGCAGTCGTCGGCAAACCTGGGTCCCAGGGCGAAGGCACTGCCCAGCAGAAGCCCCGGCACCGCGGCGGCGAGCATCCCGCCGGGAAGCCCCAGCGGCGTCCGTCGCAGCACGAGACCGACGCCGAGCGCGACCACGGCGAGAGGCCACAGCCGCAGAGCGTCGATGAGGATGCCGGCGTCGATCGCCCCGAGGTCGGCGGCCACGAGGACGGCGCCGATCGCGACGAGGAAGATGCCGGCGTACAGGAATCGGCGATTGACCCGCATGGCGTGGTCGTTCCTCCTTGCGTCACGATCGCATGCGCGTCGGGACGCTGTCGGGCGCTCCGGCAGAGCGCGATGCCGGCGCGATGGCTCCGGGTCCGCTCGGCGGCCGGAGGTTCGCGCCGGTCCTCACTGTGCCCGGCCGGGAGCGCCGTTCCCAGCCGGCCAGCGGGCGAATTGCTGTCGGGCTACCCCTACCGCATGGCGGGGTGGATAGCCGGGTAGCTCTGCTTGCGCCTGCGGGTTCCAATGGTCACCCTGTCCGTCGAGGAGGCGCGATGAAGGCAGCTGTTCGAGACCGGTACGGTCCGGTCGACGTCGTCGAGGTGCGGGACATCGAGCGGCCGTCGCCCGGCGGGGACGAGGTGCTGGTCCGGGTGGAGGCGGCGTCGGTCAACCGGGCCGACCTCGACGGCCTGACCCCGAAGCCGTCCTTCGTCCGGCTCTTCCTGGGGCTCCGGGCGCCGCGCAACCGGCGGCTCGGCTGCGACGTGGCGGGCGTCGTCGAGGCCGTCGGAGCGGACGTGACGCGGTTCCGGCCCGGCGACCGCGTCTTTTCCGACCTCTACCCGTTCGGAGGAGGTGCATTCGCCGAGGCCGTCTGCGCACCGGAGCGGGCGTTTGCGCCAGTCCCAGAGGCAATGTCACTCGAGACGGCCGCCACGCTGCCGCACTCGGGGATCCTCGCGCTGCAGGGCCTCCGCCTGCGCAGCGGTCGCTCGGTCGGGCCCGGCGACCGCGTGCTGATCGTCGGCGCGTCGGGCAACGTCGGTCCGTTCGCGGTCCAGATCGCGAAGTCGCACGGAGCGGAGGTCACAGGCGTCAGCAGCACCGAAAAGCTCGATTTCGTGCGATCCCTCGGCGCCGACCACGTCGTCGACTACACGACGACCGACTACCTGACGACCGGCGAGCGTTACGACTGGATCCTCGACGTGGAGGCCCGTCATCCGCTGCTGCGGAGCCGACGGGCCCTGGGCCCCAAGGGCGTCTACGTCACGCTCGGCGGGACGAACGTCACCCTCCTCGACGCAATGCTCGTCGGAACCGTCATCTCCCTGGCGACCGACAAGACGACCGGCCTGATGCTGTGGTGGCGTCCGTTCGCGGCCGAGGACGTCGCCACGCTCACGGAGCTCGTCGCCGCCGGCAAGGTCAACCCGAGGATCGATCGGCGCTTCCCGCTCGGGGAGATCGTGGAGGCGCTCCGCTACGTGGACGAGGGTCGGGCGAAAGGCAAGGTCATCGTGCTGCCGCCGGCAGCGGCGGGATCGGACGCCTAGCCGCCCGACCCGTGGTGCTCGCGGCCGTGCAATCGGGCGATGACGGCCTCGAGCATCGGCACGGCCATCGCCGGGTGCTCCTTGAGCAGCGACCGGAACTCCCAGGCCGGCAGCAGAATGCAGGTCAACTCGTCTTCGGCGACGACCGTGGCCGTCCGCCCGTGCTGCTCGATGAGCCCGAGCTCCCCGAAGAAGTCACCCGCCTGGAGCCGTCCGACCTGGCCGACGTCGTCGCGCAGCACCCGAGCATGGCCGTCGGCCACGATGAACAGGTTGAGCGCCGAATCACCCTCCCGAACGACCGTTTCCCCCGGCGCGTACGTCCGCTGCTTGGCGTGCTCGAGGACCCGTGCCCGGTCTCTCGGGCTCAACGCCGCGAGCAACGGAATGCGGGCGGGATCGGGAGCTGCCATGGGGCCTCCGAAGGGGATGGGGGCGGGTCCCTGCATCCTACGGCATGGTCCGCCGACCCGGTGCCCCGCCCCCGCTACAGACGACCGTAGCCGAGATACTCGCGGCCGGACGCGCACCGGCGCTTCCGGCCAGTAGCCGGCCATCAGCTCGTACAGCCGCCGTCCGTAGAGTGACGCGTCGATCAGCCTGCCCATCGGCCCTCGGCGGCGACAGTCAGTCTGGGCGCCACAGGTCGATCTGAGGGAGGCCGTTGATCCCGAGCGTTTGTGACAGCTCCCCGCAGTGGTACGCCTCGTGGGTGAGGAGCCGCTGCAGGATCGACGAGCGGGAATGGACCTGGTGCGAATCGCCGTAGACGCGCCCGACCGTGTCCTCGAGCATCCCCGGCGTCCAGCGATCGAGGCAGCCTTCCACGATCGCGAACGTCGTGTCGAGGGCCAGGACGAGCTCATCAGCACGACGCGGGTGGTCGAGGTCGTCCTCCCAGCCCTCGGCGTTCGGATCGGGGAACGGCGTGGCCTCCGCGCCGGGTTCGCCGAGCACGCCGCAGAGCCAGTACACCCGCACTGCGGCGGTATGTCCGACGACCGCCCAGATCGGGAAGCGGTCGGGCGCCGAGCGGATCGCCAGGTCCGTGTCGGACATGGCCCCGACGACCTCGGTCAGGCGCCGGTTGTACTGGGGCCAGCGGTCGTAGAAGAGTCGGATCGACATGGGCAGGCGCCCAGTCTAGCGACCATCGCGTCGGCCGCCGGCGTCTCAGCCGACCGCGACCATCTCCCGCTCAACGCTCTCATCTTCGACGCGCTCGGCTTCGACCCGCTCGGTCCGCGTCGCCGACGCCGGCGCGTCCCGCTCCGCAGGCTCGTCGGCCGCGGAAGCCTCACGCAACACGAGGTAGCGGAACCCGAGCCACGCCTCGAGGCTGCCGACGATCCGCGGGACGCCGTCCACGTCGCGGGGCGACACGAGCGTCGGCGCCGTCAGCTCGTGGACCGACTCGCCGATCTGCAGCCGGCAGCCGCCGGCCGCCAGGACGTTCCGGGCCCAGTGGGACTGCCGACCGAGGGGCACCACGATCCGGAAACCGCCCTCGATCGGAACCGGGTGGACCGGTGAGATCCGGGCGATCCCGGATCGCCGGCCGACATGCTCGAGAAGACCGAGCTCGCCGCGCGATCTCGCCACGAGTCCTTGCCGGACGAGCCACGGGTCGACGACCCGGTTGACGAAGCCCGAGCCGATCCGGGGATGCCGGCGCCACCATGCGACGCAGGCCAGGACCGCGGCCACGAGGCCGCCGATGAGAATCAGCGTTCTGCGCATCCGAACCGTCCCTTCCTCTGGGCATCTCTTCAGGTGGCTGGATCAGCGAGTCGCACCGACCGGCGCAGCGGCGACGGCCGCCGCGAGCTCCCGGCCCCATGCCCGAGCCTTGTCGAGCTCCTCGCCGTCGAGCCGGTCGAACAGGTCGCCCATCGGGCCGCCGACGAGGAAGCTCTTCGGCGGCAGCACGGAGAACCCGGCCGTCGTGAGCAGCTTCGTCGCGCCCTTCGCTGCCGACCCCCACAGGAACTCGGGACCCTTGATCCGCGTGTCGAACGCGGCGGCCGTGACGGGCTTCGCCGCCGGGGGCAGGCTCTCGATCCATTCGCGCATTCCCGGACCGCGCGAGACGAGGCGACTCCCGGCGCGCCGGGCGGCATCCGCCCGACTGCTGTCGGTCGACATGCCGTGACCGTGGGTCGGCCCGCCGACGACCAGCAGGTCGACATCCGGGGCGGGCGCCGGCGGCGCATCCCCGACCTCGAGGGCGTCGACGGGCACGCGTTCGGCGATCCCCTCGGCGATCGCGAGCGCCACAGCCCGCGTGTTTCCGAACATCGATTCGTAGATGACCAGCGCTCGCATCTTCGGCACCTCCATGTCAGTCAAGGGTCCTGTGCCGAGGCCGGCCGGGCCTAGGGCCATGGGTCCCGGAATGCCCGCGCCGAGGGGCACGTCGGGCGAGCGGCCGGGTGAGCCATGGAGGCCCCGCAGGGCCGGAATCGGCTGCTATCCTGCCGCCGGTGCGAAGGCTCCCCGGTCGGATCGTCGAGACTATCCTGCCGGGGCGGCTCGGCCGGAGCTTCCGCTGGCTCCTGTCTGCCTCGGTCGTCAACAACATCGGCGACGGCGTCATCCTGTCGGCCGGCCCGCTCCTCGTCGCCTCGCAGACCCGCGATCCGTTCCTCGTCTCGATGGCCCTCCTGAGCGAATACCTCCCGGTGCTGTTGTTCGGCGTCCTCGGCGGTGCCGCGGCAGACCGCCTGGACCGGCGTCGGATGGTCATCGTCGTCAACATCGGCCGGGCGTTCGTGCTCGTCGTCCTCGTCGCCACGATCGCGACCGGGGTCGTCAACATCGCCCTCGTGCTCGTGGCGCTGTTCGTCCTGGGCACCGCCGAAACGTTCGCCGACTCGGCCAGCAGCACGCTGCTGCCGGGCCTCGTCGCCCGCGAGGATCTCGGCATCGCCAACGCCCGGATGCAGGGCGCATTCCTCCTCACGAACCAGCTGCTCCTGCCGCCGGTCGGGGCGTTCCTGTTCGCGCTCGGCCCGGCGTTGCCGTTTGCCGCGAACGCGGTCTGTTTCGTGCTCGGGGCGGTCCTCGTCTCGCGGGTGGTGACGGCCCCGAGGGATCCGCGGGACGGGCGGAGCGGCCTGCGCGCCGAGATGGCCGCCGGCCTCCGCTGGCTGTTCGCCCACCCGCCGATGCGAACGCTGGCGCTGACGATCTTCGCGTTCAACATCACGTACGGCGCCGCGTGGTCGGTGCTCGTCCTGTACGCCAGCGACCAGCTGGCCATGGACGAGGTCGGGTTCGGCCTCCTGACGACCGCTGTCGCGGCCGGCGGGGTCGTCGGGATCGCGTCGTACGGGCGGCTGGAGCAGCGGTTCTCGCTCGCCGACATCCTGCGGGTCGGGCTGCTGATCGAGACGGCCACGCACCTCGTGCTCGCGATCACGACGTCGGCAGCCGTTGCACTGGCGACCCTCGTCGTGTTCGGTGCCCACGCCTTCGTCTGGGGCACGACCGCGACCGTCGTTCGCCAGCGGGCCGTGCCCGACGCGGTGCTCGGGCGGGTGACGGGGGTCTACCGGGTCGCGATCGTCGGCGGCCTCGTGATCGGGACGCCGATCGGTGGCGTCCTCGCCGCGGTCTACGGCATCACGGCTCCATTCTGGTTCGGCTTCGTGGGTTCGGCCGTACTCGTTCTCGTGATGTGGCGCGAGTTCGAGCACATCGCGCACGCGGGTGACGCG